>JAMPKV010000037.1 GCA_039962225.1 Microcoleus sp. AS-A8 | reverse complement strand
GCCGAACCCAATATAGTTTGAAAGCCTTTTTCACCAATCTCGACCGACCAGGGATAGCTTCACTGTTGACCTGATTCACATTGGACACAGGTATGAGCAGGAAGTTGGTCTCCCTTAAAAGGAGGTGATCCAGCCACACCTTCCGGTACGGCTACCTTGTTACGACTTCACCCCAGTCACCAGCCCTGCCTTCGGCGTCCCCCTCCCTTGCGGGTTAGGGTAACGACTTCGGGCAAAACCAGCTCCCATGGTGTGACGGGCGGTGTGTACAAGGCCCGGGAACGAATTCACTGCAGTATGCTGACCTGCAATTACTAGCGATTCCTCCTTCACGCAGGCGAGTTGCAGCCTGCGATCTGAACTGAGCCACGGTTTATGGGATTAGCTGACGATCGCTCGCTCGCTGCCCTTTGTCCGTCGCATTGTAGTACGTGTGTAGCCCAGGACGTAAGGGGCATGCTGACTTGACGTCATCCCCACCTTCCTCCAGTTTGTCACTGGCAGTCTCTCTAGAGTGCCCAACTTAATGATGGCAACTAAAAACGAGGGTTGCGCTCGTTGCGGGACTTAACCCAACATCTCACGACACGAGCTGACGACAGCCATGCACCACCTGTGTTCCGGCTCCCGAAGGCACTCCCTCGTTTCCAAGGGATTCCGGACATGTCAAGCCCTGGTAAGGTTCTTCGCGTTGCATCGAATTAAACCACATACTCCACCGCTTGTGCGGGCCCCCGTCAATTCCTTTGAGTTTCACTCTTGCGAGCGTACTCCCCAGGCGGGATACTTAACGCGTTAGCTACGGCACGGCTCGGGTCGATACGAGCCACACCTAGTATCCATCGTTTACGGCTAGGACTACTGGGGTATCTAATCCCATTCGCTCCCCTAGCTTTCGTCCCTGAGTGTCAGTTGTGGTCCAGTAGAGCGCTTTCGCCACCGATGTTCTTCCCGATCTCTACGCATTTCACCGCTACACCGGGAATTCCCTCTACCCCTACCACACTCTAGCGCTTCAGTTTCCACCGCCTTTCCAGGGTTAAGCCCCAGTCTTTGACGACAGACTTGAAGTGCCACCTGCGGACGCTTTACGCCCAATAATTCCGGATAACGCTTGCCTCCTCCGTATTACCGCGGCTGCTGGCACGGAGTTAGCCGAGGCTGATTCCTCAGGTACCGTCATTTTGTTCTTCCCTGAGAAAAGAGGTTTACAACCCAAGAGCCTTCCTCCCTCACGCGGTCTTGCTCCGTCAGGCTTTCGCCCATTGCGGAAAATTCCCCACTGCTGCCTCCCGTAGGAGTCTGGGCCGTGTCTCAGTCCCAGTGTGGCTGATCATCCTCTCAGACCAGCTACTGATCGTCGCCTTGGTGAGCTTTTACCCCACCAACTAGCTAATCAGACGCGAGCTCCTCTTCAGGCGATAAATCTTTCACGTTGCGCACATCGGGTATTAGCCACCGTTTCCAGTGGTTGTCCCCGACCTGAAGGCAGATTCTCACGCGTTACTCACCCGTCCGCCACTGAACTCCGAAGAGTCCCGTTCGACTTGCATGTGTTAAGCAGACCGCCAGCGTTCATCCTGAGCCAGGATCAAACTCTCCATTTTGATAGAAAGTTACTTTTGGCTCCGAAAACTTTTGATTTCCGGAATCCTCTTCTTTTTTTCAGCCTTGGGGGTTAACCCAAAACTTGATTGATTTCTGACGAGGATTGGTACTTATTTTGGCTTTCAAACTATTGGTTTTTCTAGGTTCAGCGTGTCCGGCTTGGCTTACATCCTTTTTGGGGGAAGCTTTAATCGAACACTTCACTACTGTAGCAGTTTTTTTGGGATTGTGTGGGGAAACCCGAAAATTTTTTTGGGGGTTTTCTCCTTTTTAATTACTCCCTAAGCTTCACTTATACCCTTCACCCGCCAATAAGGTTTTTGGCCTCTTCGGGTTTGGCGGGTTTCAAACTCTTATTCGGTCTAGGTTTGGGGTGTTTTGGTCCTTCCCTCGACCCTCTTCTAATGTAACAGGACAGCAAGCCCTGTGAATGGGGAGAACCGAATCGTCAATTGGGTGATAGCACGACGGTGGATGAAGGCTGAAACATCCCGTATAAAAGGGAAATCTATCTTGGCCTTAACTCAAGGATCGGCCTGGCTCACTCTCCTCATGTAACAAATTGCTTCGGCAATAGAGGTGGGACGACCGAACGAATGAAGGGTGATTTTACGACTTTTGAAAGATGCGGCGTATTCCATTGTCTCTTGTGGTACAATACCCCACCTTATCCTACCCAAAGCACCTTTACCGCTTCCATGAGTCTTGGCCTAAGTTCTCTGGAACGTTGATTTTTTTAACGAGTGCTTTGCACTCATCGGGCAACATGTTTTTCTTTTTCCCTATTTCACCAAAAGCCAGAGATGGGGAAACTAAATCAACAGAGCAGGGGGTGAACCCACTCTTGCTTTTTCGGGTTCAGTCTATTTCACTCTTAATAGATGAATAGGAAGAATTCCAAGAGAATGCACCTAAGCAATCTCCTGTGATAGCAATATTCAATTTACCCCTAGTTTTGAGGCAACCTTTGTCCCTGATGGCACGAATTATTGCTGAACTCTACAAAGCTTTTTTTTGCGGCTTGCTGAGCTTAGCGTATACTTCTGTTCCATTGCTACTCGTGCATCGAGAAGCCTTCTTTTTTGGGCGCATATCACTGTAGCACATCCTTTAAGACTTCATCCAGCAATAACCGTACAATCTCTGCCTTCCTTTTGCCAGTTCTTGCCGCCAAGAGGGATAACCTCTGATGCATCGACGCAGGCAAATCAACGGTGAAGCGGATTGTGGCTTCTTTGGGTGGGGTTTGGAATTTATCCGTCAGAAGCTGTTCGTTGGGTGTTTCTTCCGTCGCGCCTAATGGTACATCTGCTTTTGGTTCTAAGGGAGGTTTAGATGAGGTTGGTTTTGGGGAAAGCCCTCGATCTAGCTCTTGCAGTCTTTCACCATAGATAAACTGCTGCGCCAGGATATCATCTAGGGACTTCCGACTTTTTCTCTTCCTCATAGCATTGTCAGAATTTCTTTGAACAATCGCTCATACTCCTGCGCGGATTCTTTCGCTCTTGCACCAGGGAAATTCCAGACTGTTGCGGACTGACCTGATGTGTCGGCGATCCCTTGTTTCTGATGAATCACCGTTTTGAGTAGGAGTACCTCTGGCGTTTTGCTCAAAAGGGTAAGCGCTTCATCTTTGAGCTTTGTCCCTTTCACAGCTCTGCTCAGAAACACCGCCGCGGCTGGAGGGCCTCCTCTCACAGACTGAGCTTGCCTAATTACTCTCACAGCATCAGAAGCCGAACGCAAATCAACGCCTGTGGGTTGTACTGGAACAATTGCTAGGTCAGCACGGAACAGAATTGCACGGGTGGCTTCAGCTAAAGAAGCCGGACCATCAACAATAAGCAGATCATATTGCTCTGCTAACTCCGGAATCTGCTCTAACAAGTCGTCGGGGGTCTGTACCACCTTATAGGGAATTGCCGACTCCATCCCTAATATCCATTCTGAGCTGGACTGCTGGGCATCAGCATCTACCAGCAGTACCTTCTTTTTCTTTTTGGTGGCTAGCCAGTAGGCAAAATGTACCGCTGTGGTAGATTTTCCGCAGCCGCCCTTCTGATTAATTAAGGCAATGATGGACATGTAAGCGTAATTACTGCCTTACTGAATGCATTATTTGACACTCTCCGCTCTCTTATGTGCGGAGATTCTTGGTTCATCGACACGCCAATAAACATTGCCTATCCTTGCGGCAGTACTTAAACCAGATACCCGTTCGATTGAACCAAGCACCGAGTCTAACTTAGACAATCCCAGAGGGCTTATCTCCTCAAGCTTTCTTAGGATTTTTCCTCTCGTTCCCAGCGGAGCTTTAGTGAGCATACTCCACGGTACGTTTTTCTGCTTTCCCAATCATGTTTACTTTTCTGGCTTCGTTAGTCTGTCGAGTCCATGCGTTTTTTTAAGAGGTTTTTCGCACCTGGAGCTACCACCATCACTTTACGTCGTGAATTGATTGGTAGTACCGACGAATCCTACCTGTAGTGGGCTAGCTTGAGCCATTATACCTAATCAGAAAATCAATTCCTTTTAAAAGCCGTCCTAGAAGGACCCGGAGCAATAGTTACGGAGCTTGTATCCCATTATCTTCGGTCAGCCAGACTGGTTGTTACATAGATTTCACCTTAACTGACTTATGAGAATGACGCGGATGAATTCCACTGTGAGAAGGCAAACTTCCTAAAAAAATCCGGATATTTGATTCCTAAATTAATTTTGTGAGAGTTTAATTTGCTTTGAGTTTATCGAAACTTTAAGCTCTGAATCCGGTCTTTTGATTTATCGAGCGAGTAAAGTAAATAAAGGGATAGTCCCAACTCAAAATTCGCAGGCTTTGGCGTATGAACTTAAGAACCGTTATTATCGTCTTAACGCTATTAGCTGCTGCCACACTGCCGATTGCAGTACGTTTATCCGTTGCTGAAAATATGACGCAACCGCTAAGAATTAAGCCTCTGGAAAATCTTCAAAAAGCTGTTCAACCGCTAAAAGCTAAAAAAATAGATGTTGCACTGATTTTGAAAACCAAGAGATGTGTTGGGTGTGACCTCCGTGAAATTAATCTGAGTGGTCTAGACTTGAGTGGTGCTGACTTGAGAAATACTGATCTCTCCCGTGCCAATCTCAAGAATACTAAGCTCAAAGATGCCAAAATGAGCGGTGCGCGTCTCAATCAAGCTAACTTAACTTATGCCGACTTGGATGGAGCTGACTTTCAAGAGAGTGACTTTAAAGGTGCTGATCTCAGTAACGCTCAACTCTTAAATACCAACTTGGCTAAGGCAAATTTAAGTATGGCTACCCTGAATCGTACCGAGCTTCGAGATGCCGATCTAACCGGTGCTAAGTTAGAGAGTGCCAACTTGAGTAATGCTACGCTGGTCGGAGCACATATGACGGGAGCCAACCTAACAGGAGCTAATTTTAATAATGCTGTCTTGCGTTACGCTGATTTAACCAAGGCGATTCTGATCAAGACTAATCTAAAGGGTGCTGACTTAAGTCTGGCTATCATGCCGGATGGAACAACGGTGTACGGAACAACTGAGTACTGAGGATTGGCTTTTTCGCCTGTTAATCCTGGCGGTATCACGGAAGGATTTCCCGCTTGATGTATTTAGCTATGCATTACCGTTTTTTTCTTTTTTCTCTTTGTAAATTTTTGTTTACACAATTTATTGGTTTCCATGAAAAGGAACAAATTGTGTGAAGTACCCTTATTGGTTGCTATGCAGTAAAAGACGGGCTTCCAGTTTCATCCGCCGTTGCTACGTTAGATACCCATTTCCGAATTCTGAACCGAATCTGATGATAGCGCCGCGTGCTTCGGCAAAGGAACGTGTCCGCACTCTTCGTCTGGTTTTATACGGCGTCTGGAGGCTTAGTACAGCGCCAGCAGAAGTTGTTAAGCAGTTCCTACACTATATGGGCAGATAGGAGGATGGGGAGATGGGGGGATTTCAACAGCTTAGTTATTTGTGCAAGACTGCACTTAGTACAGGCTCACTCTCATCTCAGCTATTGTGGCCCTGACGGACGTAACCATTTCCTGTTCTCCTAGCAGCAGCCTGCCTTCCGCAGACCGAAATATTCAAGTAGGCGGATTTCCTCTGCCTTACTTAGGATTCCAGTAATAGTGAAGCGGACACAGCTTGCGCGAGCGTTGAAATCATCTTTCCGGATGTCTCTGCTGGCTTTCCGTAGTAGTGCTTAGCCTATGCCAACGGTAGCTTTTAAGTAACTAGTGGGACTTTTAACCCACTTGATGTTATCAAAAATTGGAGGCTGTATCCTAGACCCTGACTTGCTTGGACATCAGTCCGCTTCCCTAACATCTACCCTTGAATTAAAAATTACAAGCCTAGGATTCCTAGGAGAATTGCTAAGTAGGTAGGCGGAATTAAATCTAACCTCTGAATCTCTCAGATACTCTCCCTAATAGAGTTTAGCTGAAATCTATTTGGGGGTTATTGGCTCCCACAGGCTGGGCTTCTGGTGTTGTTTATTTGGGTTATAAGTTCAGCTTGTTACAATTTTAGTGGCTCACCTAAGAACGGAGGCTCTTATCAAGCGGTAATTAGCCCAAAACTAGACATAGTGAGACAAATTACTCGATTTGTGTAAGGTGTTCTCCAGCTATCTTTTGTTTCTTTGGTCTTGTCTGTTCTTACAATAAACGGCTAATTTGGTGTAAGACGCTCTAGGCCGTTGACTTGTTGCTAAGCCAATCCACTTATTTGTCAACTATCAGCCAGTGTTTTTAGTTGTTGATATCATCCTATTCGTAATCGCACTTGGACTGCTCGTTCCCATCGCGGTTCTTTTTATTGAATGCATTGCAGCCTTATTACCGGGTCGAACTGAGTCATGGGTGAAGAGCGTACCCCGACCAAGAGTAGCGGTCTTAGTTCCCGCTCACAATGAAGCGGTTGGCATTGGTACAACGCTAGAGACAATATTGCCTCAGTTAACGGGTCAAGATCGCCTTGTCGTCATTGCCGATAATTGTACTGATGAAACAGCGACGATAGCAAAGCGCTGCTGCGAAAGTCAAATTGCACTGTTAGCGAACGTGGGCATTGCCCAAGAGCAAGTGCTGAGCGAACCTATACTTGATGGGATTGCCCAAGCCGGAACTCATACGAGGACGGTGCCCAAGGCAATCGTAGTTGAACGACAAGACCTTGATCAAAGGGGCAAAGGGTATGCCTTAGATTATGGCTTGCGGTCTATCGAGGCAGACCCCCCAGACGTGGTTGTGATTGTTGATGCAGATTGTATTGTTGAGCAAGGCACTATTGAACGGATTGCTGGCGTCGCCGCATCGGTTGCACGACCCGTTCAAGCCATCTACCTCATGGAACAACCCGCTAACCCAGGCCCCAAGGATTCGGTCTCGGCGCTGGCGTTTATGGTGAAAAACTTAGTCCGTCCCAGTGGATTAACGCAACTGCGGTTGCCCTGCTTGTTAACGGGTACGGGTATGGCTTTCCCTTGGTCTGCCATTGTGAAGGCGACCCTTGCTAGTGGCAATATTGTTGAGGACATGCAGCTCTCTATAGATTTAGCGATCGCAGGACTTGCTCCTGTCTTTGAAGAGGAGGCAAAAGTGATAGGGCGTCTCCCGCAGCAGGAGCAAGCCGCCAAATCTCAACGGACGCGCTGGGAACATGGTCACTTGCAAACGCTATTGACACAAGTACCAAAACTGCTCAAAGCGGCTGTGCTGAAAAGACGTTTCGACCTGTTGGCGCTTGCCCTAGATTTGTGTATTCCACCCCTCTCCCTATTAGTGATGATTTGGGTCGTTTTCATGGGAGGTGCGTTATTGGCGGGGACATTGGGTGCTTCATGGATGCCCTCGATTTTTTTAGCCATAGAAGGGCAACTCATTTTTATCTCAATCGCTAGCGCTTGGGCGAAGTTTGGTCGAGAGGACTTCCCGGTACAAACACTTTTATCCGTGCCCTTCTACATTCTTGGGAAGATTCCACTGTATCTGGCGTTTCTGATTCAACCCCAAAAGAAGTGGGTTCGTACAGAGCGGGATGCTGTCGAGACTTCCGAGTCTTAATCAACTTCGTTGGACTGGGATGAGCAACTGAACTAACGGTTGATCCTGATGCCATGCGACCTCTTCTGGATTTGTCACTTAATCAGGATCATTAGCTCTCTTGCATAAATGGCAAACAAAAGGGCGATAAGTCCTACAGTCGGGTCGTAAAAATTGACTTGAGCAAGAGTTCTATTTTCGACTGTAGTTTTCCTTTGATGATGACTGAGGTTACTGTATAAAAATGGCTCTTCATTACTTAGTATGCCAAATCAGCCCAAAAGCCTTATTCCCAAAAGCCTTATTGGGGAAAGATCTGTATAAATTAACAGATTTTTTAAACTCGAAGCACTTCCCAGTAAGGCTTACAGAGTTTCTGTATTTAATTTCTGCATAACAGGTACAGAAGATCAGAAATTTTAGGTAATCTCGGTTTTGGTGCTTCGTTCCTCAAAACTATTGATGCTAGCGAAAAGCTGAATTATAATAACAAACTTCAAGTGGGGGTGACTTGTGTCTACGATTCCTTTTAACCAACCTTTTGCTGTTGGAAAAGAATTTGAGTATATTCGACAAGCCATCAAGAACGTACATACTTGTGGCGATGGACCTTTTACTAAGAAATGTCATACTCTCCTGGAACAGACATTAGGAGTTTCTAAAGCGCTACTGACTACTTCTTGTACCCATGCCTTAGAAATGGCAGCGCTGTTGCTGAATCTCCAGCCCGGTGACGAAGTGATTTTTCCTTCGTTCACCTTTGTCTCTACAGTCAATGCTTTTGTTCTACGGGGTGTCTATCCTGTGTTCTGTGATATCCGTCCAGATACACTCAACTTGGACGAGAATAACCTGGAAAAACTGATCACACCCCGTACTAAAGTTATTGTCCCCGTACACTATGCTGGGATTGGGTGTGAGATGGACGCCATTATGGAATTGGCTGGACAACATGGTGTCGCGGTTGTTGAAGACAATGCCCATGGGCTTTTTGGCAAGTACAAAGGGAAGTATCTAGGCACTTTTGGGTGTCTGGCTACCCAGAGCTTTCATGAAACCAAAAATTTTAACTGTGGCGAGGGTGGTGCTCTGCTAATTAACGATCCCCAGTATATAGAACGGGCTGAGGTGATTCGCGAGAAAGGAACCAACCGCAGCCGCTTCTATCGCGGTCAGGTGGACAAATATACTTGGGTTGACGTTGGTTCGAGTTATCTTCCTTCGGATATGCTCGCTGCCTACTTGTATGCTCAGCTAGAAGTCCAGGAGCAGATTCAAGCGAAACGGCGGGAGGTATGGGAGTATTATCACAAACATCTTCAGGACTGGGCCGAGAAGCATGACATCCGCTTTCCGATTGTGCCAGACCACTGTGAACAGGCTTATCACATGTTCTACTTGTTGATGCCTTCCCTGGAAAAGCGTCAAGCCTTGATTGCTCACTTGAAGGCTCAGAATATCATCAGCGCTTTCCACTATCTGCCTTTGCACTTGTCGGAGATGGGACAGAAGTTTGGCGGTAAGGAAGGAGACTGTCCAGTAACGGAAGATGTGAGCGAGCGCTTAGTCCGTCTGCCGTTTTACAATGACTTAACCGAGGCTGACTTAACTAGAGTGGTAGCCGCCATTTGTGAATTTGATTAAGGAATGACCCCAAATCAAATTTTTGCGCTTGTATTCTAGCTTCTGCAAAACCTTTCATCCCGTCTTGCCTCAAAGATTCCGAAAGGGGAAATAATCTCTATCTTTGGAGAGTTCCCCATTCCATACAAGTCCGAGCGATGAAGTGGAATTTCGAGTTCTTTATCCGTAGAATTAGCGCCGGAAGCATGTCAGTTTACACAAACTTCAAAACTTTTTGGATGTTTAAATTATTTAAGAAGACTTCTCGATAATCTTATTGTTTTCTTTCGTATCTATTAGGATATAAACGTTAGCTCAGAGTTTTATAGAGTCAATTTTAACTATATAAAATTCTGAAGTGTAAAGGATGAAGTGAGAAGATAAATTATCGGTACATGCCCCATCCTGACCAGAGCCTAGCTTTCGGAGGTTGGGTAGTTTCATACTTTATACTTCATACTTCGTTTGACCTGTCTCCTCTATAGGACTCGATCAAGGATATGTTTGAACGTCGGTGGTTATCCGGTTGTGCTTTAGTCGTGGTAGTAGGAACAGTCGCGGGTGTCTTGGCTGTGCGTCACAATTCAGATTTGCTCAGACCACTCATTCAAGCCGGTGTACCCTTAGCATCGGCGTCAGATTGGCCTGTGCTTGGGTATGCCATTCAGGAGGCGGAAACGCCTGTAATGAGCGTGCAGCAGCTCAAGCAATTAATGGATAGTAAAGCGAAAAATTACCTGCTTGTGGATGTTCGTACCCCTGAAGAGTACAAACTGTCTCACATTCCGGGTTCAGTCCTTGTACCGATTTCTGATATTGAGCAAGGAAAAGGCATTGATCAGATTAAGTCTAGACTCAAGGGTCGCCAATTGCTGGCTTACTGTACCTCAGGAAAACGTTCAGCTAGAGCCTTGGTACTCCTAGAAAAAGCGGGCATTAAGGGTACAAAAGTTCAAGGTGGAATCAAGGATTGGACACAAGAAATTGACCCCTCCCTTCCCCGTAATAATTGGTAAGGTTCCACGCAACCCCCAGTCTGGTGGCTTGCAGCAACCTCAACCCCTGCCTGAACCAATACATTGTGTCGGCTTTTCGGCGCAAGTCTCCTGATAAATTTCCAGGATTCGGTCAACTTTACGCTCCCAGTCAAAATACTTCTGGACACGCTCAAGTCCTGCGCGTCCCATAGACAGCCGAAGTTCAGGTGACAGGGACAGCTTGATCATGGCGTCGGTTAGCCCGTTCACAAACGCTTCTTTTGAAGTCGGGTCAATCAAAAACCCGCAGGTGGAATCCAGATAATCGGCAGGGCCACCCCAATTTGTGGCAATAACTGGCAGTCCCATGGCCATGGCTTCCAGAACCACGGCTCCGCCGCATTCCAGCAGGCTAGGTAGAACCATTCCGTCAGCTTGCTGTAGCTTGAGAGCACACTCCGCTTGAGACAGCCAGCCCGTAAATACAACACGGTCAGTCAATCCTAGGCGCTGCGAGAGCGCTTCCAGTTCCTGCCGTAGCTTGCCATCGCCGATGATTTCTAGGATGGCATCGGTTTGGGCGGGAACGGGTTGGAAGGCTTCCAGCAGCAAGTCTACGGCTTTCCAGTCCACCAGCCGACCGACGTAGACAAAACGAACCCTCTGGTTCGGCTCATAAGCGACTGGAGCCACAGGTTGCCACACGGATAAATCTACCCCATTGTCTACCAGTTCAATCACTGTGCCGCGCACACCAGATGGTAGAGCCTGCTTGGTTCGCTCATTAGCAACGAGCAGCGTCTTGGCCCTCAGCTTGCCTGGAAGAAGGCGATTGCAGAAATTAGAAACTTGGCGACCAACGGCTATCGTCAATTCCTCGAAATAGTTTTGGCGAGAGCGGAATGCTAGCGGAAATTCCATACCGCCGTTTAGGGGTCCAATGATGACAGGGGCTCCAACCTCAAATATCAGTGACGGGTATTTGGGTGAGAGCGGGATCGGCTCGTGAACTACATCAATTTGGTGTTCGTGAACCAGTTGGCGGATCAGGCGGCGCTGGATAGTCTGTGTATACAGGTGACTGAGCAGCCCCATTGTGACCTCCCCCGCCCGTCTCGGCAAGCGCTGCTCGCAAAACCATAACAACTGATGCAGCCAGGTGTCAGGGACAAAGTGCATGTGTGAGCAATCCTCTGGATACAGAGCTTGCAGTTCCGCTTGCGTGCGGGAATGCACCACTAAGTGGGCTTCAATATTACGCGATCGCAGTACCCGGAAGTAATGCAGCGGATCGAACGCTTCACCTCCAAGTTTCGTCGAGGCATTTTCCGCCACAATTACAACTCGCATCCTTAACGCTTCTCCTCTAGTTCTCGATCGGTCATGTTCCTCATCCTCTGTGTCCCTGTACGAGTTCGCTCAACTCAAGTACGTTATAACACAACCTTGACTTTTGGCTTTAGTCGTGCATGGGTTCGAGGGGTGAAGACTCCAGGTTGAAGCTCGCATCGAGGCGGTAGCGACCGATGCGGAGCAGACGACGGGCGTGACGGACTCCAGCGTCAAAAACAGCTAGGGGTAAACCTTGCAGTGTGGGATGATTTGCCGACAGTGTTGCCAAGAGCCGTGCGGGGGTACTTTTCACCTCCAGCCAAGTCGCCTCTTCTCCAAGCTGTTCCCGGTATTCGCGGGCGATGGATGTATAGGGAGAAAGCTCTAGATGAATGTAATCGTAGTACTTGCGGAGACGCCTAGGCAGTGGTTCCCCAGAACTCCAAATCGATGAAGGAGACGGCGCTCTCTCCCAAGGTTTGCGCCCCATTGAGTGGATGAACGCAGGTAGACCTTGGCTGATATTGTGCAGTCGTTCTGTGGGGGTATAGCCCGCAGGTCCAAAACATTGGGCGATATCGACTCCGCGCTCCAGCATTTCGACGGGTATATCGGAAAACTCGGTTGCTCCCAGAAGGGCGGTGAGGACTTCTTGGTCTGTCAGCATGTGCAGCGGACGTTCGTAGTAGGGCTGGAGCTGCGCCTGCCGATAAGCTGGGTGAGCAAGCATTGTCTGCCAAGCCTTGAGGAGTTCGACGTGATGGGGGGTTACTCGGACAATTCCCGTGTTGACTGTTGCCGGTAGAGTCCGGCTTGGCTGAAGTCCCCAAGCAACAGTCCGATGGCTCCCGCCTTGTTCCTGACCCCAGTAAACTTCTTGGGTGACTACCAGAGTCTGATCATCCAGGTGAGCCAGACGTGGGCGGAAATCCCGGTTAATTAAAATATCTGCGTCGATCCAAATAACATCACGATAACCCTCATTCAGACAGCGCAGGAGAATCGTTGGCTTCACGTTCCAACTGAGTCCGGCGAGATTGGGGTCGGTGAGCAACTGAACGTTAGGCAGGGTTCCAGCCCACTGACGAAAAGAGTCAGGGGGACGAGGACAACTGATAAGGATGGGCAAGTCTGGACAATAGCGTACAAGGCTCAAGACGGTAAGCTTCAGCCCAACGAGATATTCGGCCCGATCTTCATGGACGCAGACGATCTGCGCTTCGCAGCAGCGCTTCGCTATCATCGGTTCAAGCCCTCTTGAAACGGCGTCCATGAGTCCCGCGTATTCTTCGGTAACTTATACGTTTGGGGAGAAAGTCCTGGCGGTTGTAAGGTCGGTAAATGCTTCGGTAAATGCTTCATAGTCAAGGCAAGCTCATCGAGCTAAAAATCCCAAGCACGCTTTCTGCTCTAGGGGTGTCAATTTAACATTGCTGTGACGGATTGTCACAAAGGCTGAACAATAATCAACCGCTCTTGCGATCTTCGCTTCGCTATCGAATTTGCTCAGACATGGAACTGTTGATTAACCCTGACGTTCGCTCTTGCAGTGCTGGAAGAAGCGTTACTGCTTGTATTCAATCAGTGTACTTTGGCTGCCCTTGAGTCGAGTGCGTAAAAAGCTCAAGGCTCCTTCTACCTGTGCAAACTTACCCACGGTACACGATAGGGCATAGAGAGCCGCGTTCTTACTGCTGAGGTTTTGGCGGCGCAAGCTGAGGAACGTGCGAATGAACTGCAACGGGTATACGAGCAGTAGCAACAGGCTTAAGCCGTGGGTTAGCCATGCTGTCCCCAAGGCTAATAGGGGAATAAACAAGCCCCAGAGCCAAATACTCCGGGTTTCCTTGACCCAATGCCGCTCTGGTTCGCCCCCATGCAACCAAGACCCTTCCGCGTAGGCATGACCCGCACGAGTTGCCCGTTTCCACCACTGACCCATCCGGGTCATTTGTGCGTCATGTAGGGTCATTTCCGCATCGAGACGGAAAATTTTCCACCCGTTCTGGCGCAGTCTGACGCAAAGTTCGGGTTCTTCCCCAGCAATCAGCGTGGGATTGAACCCGCCGACTTGTTGGAAGGCTTCGACGCGCATCATGGAATCTCCCCCGCAGGCTTTGGTCTCGCCCACTGGAGTATTCCACTCTATGTCGCACAATTGGTTGTAGATTGTCTGTTCGGGGAAGCGCTCTCGCCGACGACCGCAGACCACGGCTATGTTTTTGTTGGCTTCGAGTTCCTTTTCGGCGCGATCGATCCATCCTTCAACGATCTCGCAGTCTCCATCCACAAATTGGACAAAGTCGAGCTGGGGTTCGGCACAAAGCAGATGGTCGAATCCCGCATTTCTGGCACGAGCGGCAGTAAAGGGGGTGGACAGGTCAAGTTCAACCACATCCACACCTAGCGATCGCGCCAACTCGATGCTGCCGTCCGTCGATCCAGAATCGACATAGACAATGCGTGCCACTTTCCCTTTCGCGGAATGCAGGCACGCTTTGAGGCGAGCGCCTTCATTTCGTCCAATAGCAACTAATCCGACTTTTGTCAAGTCTTACCTCCCAATTGGATTACTAAGACTCGGTTTTAAGGTCTCTGTTTTCTAATGACATCTTAGCTGCACCCTTATTAGTGCGTTTCGCCAGTAGTGCCAACCCTTCCTAGAAGATTAATGTTTCGGTCTAAGCGTAAACGCGGGCGTAGTATTCTTGATACTCTTTTGAGAGCAAGGGTCGCCACCAATCTTCGTGACTCAGATACCACTCAATGGTTTGACGCAGTCCCTCTTCTACGGTTACAGAGGGAGACCAACCCAGTTCTGTTTTGATTTTAGTCGCATCAATGGCATAACGGCGGTCATGTCCCGGTCGGTCTTTCACAAAGGTAATGAGTTCTTTTGCCGGTTTCACGGGCAGGTTGGGCGCTAACTCATCCATCAGGTCGCACAGCATGTGAACGAGGTCAAGATTTTTGACTTCGTTGTTACCGCCAACGTTATAGGTTTCGCCCGGTGCTCCTTTGTGGATAACGACATCGAGCGCACGGCAATGATCTCGGACATACAGCCAATCCCGAATGTTCTGTCCATCCCCGTAAACAGGCAGGGGTTTGCCCAGCAGGATGTTGATACACATCAGGGGGATTAGTTTTTCGGGGAAATGGTAGGGGCCGTAATTATTGGAGCAATTGGTGATGATCGTCGGCACACCATAGGTATGGTAGTAAGCGCGGGCGAGGTGGTCGCTGCCTGCTTTGGATGCCGAATAGGGGCTATTGGGGGCGTAAGGGGTGGTTTCGGTAAACGGGTGATCATCCGGCCCAAGTGTCCCATAGACTTCATCGGTGGAAACGTGGAGGAAGCGATCGCTATTTTTGCCGCCCCGACGATCCCAGTGATTCCGGAAGCTCTCCAAAAGGGTGAAGGTGCCGACAACATTGGTGCGAACGAACGCATCTGGCCCTAAAATCGAGCGGTCAACGTGAGACTCTGCCGCAAAGTGAGCCACGGTGTCGATCGCTTCTTCTTCGAGCAGAGTATCGACCAAGGCGCGATCGCAAATATCTCCCTGAACAAACCGGAAATTTTCCAGTCCTTCTAACTCTTTAAGTGTGTTGCGGTTCCCAGCATAGGTGAGGGCGTCCAGCACCACTACGCGATCGCTCTTATAGTGTTCACACCAGTGATGGACGAAATTCGAGCCAATGAACCCAGCACCTCCCGTAATCAATAATCGGCGAGGTTCTTGAGACGAAGATTGTTCTGGTTGAGAAAAGGTCATAGTAGTTTTAAATCTTTTCGCTTTAGCTCGATTTGACGGTCGTCACTCTTGAACAATTCCGCCCTAATCAAATAGTTGGGCAGGGCTTTATTCGGAATTGGGCGATGAAGAAGGCAACCCCTACAAGGAACATCCCGTTGTGCTAACGGACGGGTTAATCAAGATCGCACCAAAAGCCGCTATATTTTTTTGGTTCTACCTGTGTCCGAGTTTGGCTTCTATAGATGCCTAGTGTCAACAGCTTTCAGCTTCTCGATATTCGGTAAGATTCTCCATCATTCTACTCACAGTCATCTGGTGGGTTACGGCTGCGCCTAACCTGCCTTAATTACTGCATTACTGCATTACTGCATTAATACCTTAATTACTGCATTACTGCATTACTGCATTTTCAGCAGCACTTTTACCAGCTCCTGCACAGGACTGGCTTTCGTCTTGAGCCTGACTTCCTGATAACTACAGTCAGTACTCAGTAGGATGCGTTAGCTCTCGCGTAACGCATCGATGTCGATGAGGTAACAGGCATTTGGTGGGTTACGGCTGCGCCTAACTTACTTCTTCTCAGACTCAGGCTCAGGCTCAGGCAGCGACCTGATAAACTCTCGCAGAAGATCTGTCTTAGTTCTGCCAGTGCGCTTACTATAAGCCTCTATCCGATCTAACTCTATTTGAGGTAGCCGGATAGTTAGTTGTCGAGATGTCGTTGACATTGCTGTACAAGGCGTGTACTGTTAGTTTACGAGGAATTTACAAGCCGCATACAGCCTATGGAGCAGCCCTAAAACAAGTGAACAGCTCCCAAGTCGGCATGACTACTGTGGATACCCCAGCCCAAAAAAGGACTTAAAGAGAGTACCCATAAGAACACGCCGCCCGTCCAGACCGGGTCAGAAGTCCACCCAATGCAAAACCTTGCATTAAGGCAAACACGACCCCCAAACAAGGAATCAAACAACACCTGGGAGAGCTATCACAAGCCTTTCCCCAGGACAGAACCCTTATTCAGCTAGAACCCATTCTAAGCCCAAGCCCGTAGACGCTTCTCACCCAAGCGTCCAACCCGCCATGCACATATCCCAAACAACTCAAAAGTAAATTCAGCACAGAACTTGCATAACCCCCCTAACCCCCGATGCTTTAGGGGGAACAGGAGTTGGAGTCTGACCTCCGGTTGCTAAGGGAAGAACAGGAGTCGGAGTCTAGCTTCCCCCCTTGAATTCGGGGGGACTGAGGGGGGTAAACAGTGCAGGAATCAAAACCGTAAATTGCAACCATGACCCCAACCAAAATTCACCTAATCACCATCATCCAAGGACTCATCCTACTCGTGTACAAAGATGCCCACGCACATCACTTTGAAGCCCTCTCACTCAACGGCATAGTCTACCGTCATAGCGGCACCTATTACAGCGCCTCAAGTGCTGAAGCCAAAGGCAGACAATGGATTCGGGAATTAAGACATAACAAATAAACTCCCCAATCCAAACTACACAACCAACTTATTACTGCATTACTTAATTACTGCATTACTTAATTAAGCACTCTATTGCATAGAAAAACAAAGAAGCAAGCCCTCCAAATACCTATTGCTTAATCACACAAAAACAATTAAATTATCTGCTATGCTGTTATCACAGCACACGGCTAGACATAACGCATCTGGGAACTTAAATGATGACGAATATCCAGAAGCAACAAACGCTGGAAAGAGACGACTACCTCAGGTTTCGATTGCCTGAAGCACTAAAAGAGCGATTTAAACTATATTGCTACCTGAAAGGGATAACAATGTCAGATACCGTCCGCGAAATGATAGAAGAAGTTCTCCGAAACGAGAACCTAGAAGAACTGTTACAGGAAAAACTGTTACAGGAAAAACGCCGAGACACCCTCAAAGAGGAAACCGACGAGTAAAATTAAACTCCCCCTAGCATCTAGCTAGGAAGCAAGAAGAGAACAAAGGCTTACTCGCTGCTTCCAACCCAGGTTTAAACCGTGTTCCCCACGGCCTTGTACTTATTTGCCTAAATTCTCGGCTGATAGAGTGCATCTTGCCAGTCTTGACAACGTGGGAATGAAAAACATTCTCCATATTGTTCAGGTTTGTTCTGTCGGCATAGCACCACATGTCTAACTCTCCCTTCCCGAGACTAGCAAGAGTGGTATCGCTTCCGTCACAGAACTCCCCATGAAGCCAAGAATCTTACCGCCTTAATCTTGACTCCAAAAGACTCTCGCGATGAAAAGCCAGAAGTAGAAATTAGACAAATAATTAAAGGCCGGTGCTGCCCCAAGTTCTTGCCTAACCAAAGCAGCTAACCAGCCCTGTAAATGAAAGCACCCACGCAGCTAAGAACTGAACGTGGATACCTTAAAGATATGAAACTTTCTGTACTTCATTCTACCCCAAGACCTGGCAGAATTACTAGCCTCACTTCACCAAATGAGGCTCAAGAAAATTTAAAAAAACAGATAGGTAGATCCCCGATAAAAGACCTACCTACAAATACACACGCAATGTCACTTCAAATGCCACTTCAAATGCCACTTCAAATGCCACTTCAAATGAACACGTTATGTTACTTCCAATGCACACGCAATGTCACTTCAAATAAACACGTTATGTCACTTCAAATAAATACGTTATGTCACTTCCAATGCACACGTTATGTTACTTCAAATGAACACGTTATGTTACTTCAAATGAACACGCAATGTCACTTCAAATGTCACTTCAAATGTCACTTTAAATGCCACTTCAAATGTCACTTTAAATGCCACTTCAAATGCACACGTTATGTCAGCACATACGTTATGTCACTTCCAATGTACACGATAATTCCGTTCTTTGACTACACGTCTGGCCTCTCAATTCAACCGTTAGAGCCGATATGTAACCTGTACGCGGTTAACCAGGGAGGTAAATGAGATGGTACACACTCCAATTAATCGAGACACCTCTTCAGAACGCCAAGAAGTTATTGACTGGCTCATCTCTCACAACTACCCAGCCCTACCCGTAGCACCCGCTCAATCGGCATGGGAATATCACAAAATCGATCCAGGAAACGCAGAGCAAGGTGTATGGTCACACTGTCCAGTTACAGCAGACCTCCAGCCGCTACCCCTTTACACTGGCAAAAATCCATCCTTTATAGACGCAGAAGGCAACCCTCGCTTAATCAATCATCGGAAGTATCAGAAGCGACTCCCGAAACGTTCGGAGATAAAAGCCTGGTTTACCAATCCTAGCAACGGGGTTGGAACGCTTGGAGGTTGGAACAATACCGTCTGGCTCGATTTTGACGTTAAGCAGTTCCCAACCCAGGAAGATTGTGACGCCGCTGCCAAGTCAATTCTGAAACATCCTGAATTGCAGCAGACATTTATTGAGCGATCGCATTCAGGTGGCTGGCGAATTGGCATCAAAGTTAAACAAAAACCCAACTTTACCAACTTCTCCCTAACTCCCGGTGGTTCTCATATTGGTGAAGCGCTCTTTGAAGGACGTTTTACCGTGTTGGCTCCCACAATTGGCCCCAGTGGCAATCCTTATCAATCGATTCAACGCGCCATCCCAGTAGAAGTCGAATCAATGGATGCGATCGGAATCTATTCCACTAAAAAGGTACAAAAGGGTGGAGTAGGAAAAATAAAAGATGAAAAAACTCTTCTCCCTGGGCAAAACCCCGCTACGCTAACATCCTTTACACATCAGCCTTCTGTGGGCTGCATCCCGCTGGAAATGTTGGGCAACGACACCAGTCGCGACATTTTACACGGCAATTGTCCAACAGGCTCCAACGGAGCGCAACTTCATTTTGATCGCTCCTCAGCTCTGACAACAGCTACTAAAGAATGGTACGGCTGGCAGAACTGGGCACAGTCCAATGGCATCTCGATCTTTAGCGACGCAGTAACATTAGCCCATTACGCTGGCACTCAGTTAGGGCTGGACTTCGACCGAATTAATCGCATTCTTCACACGATTGACCCAGCCTCTTGCCACCCAGCCGCACTCTACCGAGGTGGTGAGGAGAGTTGCTGGAAAAAAGTTTATCGGCTGGACAAGGCAACGTTTAAAGCCAAATGTCCCGCTCATATCCAAGAGGTCATTACCACAGAGTGGGGGGCCGGCAGTGGGAATGGTTCTGGAGGTGGTGGACGCCTACCTACAGGCGGCAGCCCTAATGGTGACGAAGACAACAGCAAAGATGATAAAAACAGGGTCAGGGGAACAATGGTGGTTAAATCGCTTGAACAAAAGCCTCTCTTAACAATAATCAGAAACCAAATCAAAGACATTCTGATTCAAGATTTACCACCCTCAGAACTACAAGCCGCTAAAATCAGAATCAGAACAAATAATCCTGGAATATCAGAGCGGGAAATTTCCCGGTTATTTGAAACGATAGATCAGGAATTGGAGCGAGAACAATCAAGGGAGCATTGCAGATCAGAAGTGGACAACCTCCTCCAACTTGGAGACCAATCCCTAAACTTGAGCGAATTTCTCCCCACTGACCTTGCTCAACCCCTGACTCAGTTGGCCCACTCTCTCAATATCCGTCCTGAGGTGTGTCTTACCTCAGTCTTGGTCGCCGCTTCGAGTCTCCACAAAACTAAAACTGAACTCGTCATTCATAAAGGCCAAGGCTTCAGCGTCCCGCCTACCCTCTTTGCTGGGTTAGTGTCCGAGTCAGGACAGAAAAAATCGCCCATCCTCAAAGCCATCATCAAAAAGCCCCTCTCCGTTATCCAGCGGGAAAAACGAGAAGCTTACCTTCAGGCATTGACTCAGTACGAAAAAGACATTGTCATCTGGGATCGGTGCAAGTCAAAAGAGCGTTCTGAGAAATTTCCCCAGGGCAAACCGAAATCACCTCAACAGCGACTTTACTACTTCACCAATGCCACGGGAGAAGGACTTCTCTATCAATTCCAAGCTCATCCCGATAAAGCACTTCTGGCTCTAGTCGATGAACTAGCAGGACTATTCGCCTCTCAGAACAAATATACCGGGGGTCGTGGAAGCGATCGCCAAGACATCCTCTCCGCTTTTGACGGCACAGGAGCAACAGTTTTACGCGCCGCAGGAACTAAAGCCGACCTCGATGGGCTGCTTCTCTCCATCTACGGCACCATCCAGCCAGACGTCCTCAAACAACTGATGAGAGATTGCTCAGATCCAGATGGTCAATGGGCAAGGTTCCTGTTTGTCAATCAACCTCTAGCGGCTGCCAAACTGGCTGATGAGGACAGCGACAGTTTTGATCTGACCGAGCATCTATTAAATTACTATCGTGCGATCGACCAACTTCCAAAAAGAGAATACAGACTCTCAAGGGAAGCATTCAAGCGTTACCAGCCCGTCTATAACCAGCTAGAGCAGCTTCGCATCTCCCATCCCTCACCAGGCATGAGAGCCGTCTATTCCAAAATGGAAGGTTACATCGGGCGACTGGCACTCAATCTTCACATCCTCCATGAACTCACAGCAGGTAAAACTCTCCCTGATCTAGAAATCCCACTTTCTATGATTGAACGTGCGATCGCACTAGCTAAGTTCTACATCGGTCAAGTCAAGCTGATCCACGCTAACTGTACGACCGATTTGGGAGAAATGGCACCTCACTTAGCCAAGGTCGTGGAGTTATCTAAACGGATGGACAAGGCAACTGGCAATAGTTGGATTAAAGCCAAAACAGTTCAGAGCGGCTACGATAGTCGCCACCGTCCACGACCTGATGTCATTCGTTCCTGGTTCAGGGAGTTAGAGGCGCTAGGGATTGGTTCCACACGCGGAGAGGGTATTCACCTGGAATATTCCTGGAAGTTACCTGACATGCCAATTGATCAGTCAAACCCACCGCCCTCAACTCATTTTGAAAAAGTACATCTACGTGAAGAAGAAGAAAAACATACAATTTCTCCACCGACTGAAACCACGCAAAATCAATCCTTTTGCCAACCGGAGGAGAAAGTAGATAATCCTACCAAACTTGATCCAGACCCAGGCCAAAATTTGTTAGCTCAGAGAGAGCACTCATGCGACGACATAGCGTTTAAAGTAGATAATCCTACCAAACTTGATCCAGACCCAGGCCAAAATTTGTTAGCTCAGAGAGAACACTCATGCGACGACATAGCTCAGGATGAAATTTTTAATCCTGCAATGCTTGCAACTGATAACCGTTATCTCCAGACCAAAAATTCAAGAGAAATAACCGATTCTATTTCTCCACTTTTTGGCTGTGTTGGCGGTGTAGCGCGGACAGAGGCGGTGGATACCCCAGAGAGGAGTTCGTTGCCAGTGGAAGAAGCTCCTACTGTTTCCCAAGCTGAAGAGCCAGATGGAAACATCAATCACCACGGAGCTACTCAAGTCCAATTCATCGTGTTTCCTGTGGCGCAGCATCAAGAATCGAGGAACTCTGACTCGGCTGATACTGAGGTGTCCTTAGGATGGAAGGCTGTTCTAAATATTGCTGCCCCTCAACAAAATCTCGCTATGTCTGATAGCTCAGCTTCAGGACAGCACTCGACCGAAAGGCAAATCCAAGTCACCCTGGAGGAACTTAACAGCCCTCCGGAACTCCACCCAAAACAACGAATTAGTTTTGTGACAACAATGTCTTTAGAGTTAGCTTCTGAGCAGAAAGACCAAGGAGAATCAACAAATACTGGCATAAACACTTTGCCTCTAATTGCTCTTGTCGTGAGTGCTATTCAGAAATATTGCTCATCGAAGGTTTCGAGAACGGGCGATTTACCTAATCCACCGGAAGCTGTTGAATCTCCGGTGACTGCTGAACCCCAGGTTACAGAAATCGGTGCTGAAGTAGATCCATTCCCAGGAAGTGTGAAGCCAAGCTACTCTACAGACGATAGCGATAGCAATAGCAATAGCGATAGCGAAGCCTTAGCGAGTCCACGAGCATCTACGTTATCGAGTTTACGAGCGTCTATACTGCGGCGTACTTCCTTGGAGAAGCCGCAGCAGGACGCATCGCACGTCTCTTGGACTAGCTGTTTTGTTTGTTGCGAAAACTTAGGCACATTAGAAATCATGTGGATGGAGGCGACTACGCCAAGCAAAGAGCGACTCTCATGAGGAGCGAACAATTGAGTAGAGTATACCCATCATGCTGGGGGTAGAGTCAGCTCAGACTGAACTAACTGGTCTGGATTGAGCAAAAATAGAGGAGGTTCATCGTTATTTCGTTTGATCAGTGCACTAACACATCGAAGATTGCCTTCAGAAAGATAGGACGCTGAGAGGGGGGCAAAAGCTGAGGAGGGCACACGCTGCAAAGTGGGTGGCTCAACAAGAGGTAATCCCACCAATTGTCCAGAGGAACTTTGGACAATCAGTAAGTAATGTTGTACTGGATCTGTATCAGTAGGTGCTTCTTCTGCTTGATGACTTATATCTTTGAATGAATCTTTACTAGGTGCAACTCTAAAAATCCGACGTTCTACGTCTATGACAATTAACTCTCGCTCTTGATAAAGGGTTAGACTCACCCCACCACCCCCAGGTGCGCCATAAATTTTGTCTCTGGGGATCACTTTTTGGACAGCCCTAATTGGTAGGGCAAAGCCAACATCAAGTAGGCGAAAAACGATTAGTTGTTGGGTGGCCTCGGCAACGCGCCGGCTTTTACGTCGGGACGCAAGAGGCGAAAAAATAGCCATAGCTGGGGATCGGGAATTGGGGATGAAAAGAAGGCAAGCCTTGGTGGAAAGTAGTGCGGCCCTCCGTGCAGGATGAAGATTAAAAAGGGTTACAGGTTAGTTAAGATGAGCATTTCAATCCACTTTAATACCCCCATGATGTATACGTTCTATGTTTCCAGCCTTGGGATTTATCGGACGCCTGAAGGAATGGGCAATATTTCTCGACTTTCTGTAATCACCTCTCGAAGGGTTGTTAATAACTCTCGCTCGTTGTAGGGCTTAGAAAAATAGGCCGCTGCGCCTAACGTCATGGCCAGTTGTCGATGCTTCTCGCCACTACGAGAGGTGAGCATGGCAATCGGTAACTCGTTGAAAGCTGGGTCTGATTTGATTCGAGCCAAAAACCCATAACCATCAAGACGAGGCATCTCAATGTCACAAATGACGGCACTAACCATCAATCCACCCAACAGTTTTTCAACCGCATCTTGACCATCTTTAGCCTGTTCCACCAAATACCCGGCTTTTTCTAAACCTAGGGCTAAAAATCGGCGGACATTGATCGAGTCATCAACAATGAGAATCGTGTCTTTTTGGCTTTGAGGGATTGGGGATTGAGGATTGGAGATTGGGGATTGGGCATTGGGGATCGCCTTAGTTTCATCTCCGGACGAATGAAGTGCCAAATTTCTCTTGTCTTCTTGACCCGTTCCGAGTCCCCATTCTCCAGTCCCGACGCCTCGATCTGTTGGCGCGCGCTCACTCTTGACCCAGCGCAGCAGAGAAGCCGCATCAACCAGTGGTACGACCTTTCCATCGCCTTGGATTGTACAACTAGCAAAGCCGGGAGGCATGACCAAAGGCCCAGACACTTGACGAATAGCCACCTCCCGTTCACCCCAGCAGCGGTCTACGACCAGCCCGTGCAACTGCTCCCCAAGACTGACCATCAGCACTGTTGGTTCACTAATGCTGGGTACACCTTCAGGCGTTGTGACTCTCCGGGGGCAGTAAAACGTTAGCCACTCATCTAAACGAGTCAGGGGAACCATTTCCCCTTCCCATTTGAGGACTTCGCTGCCAGGGGTTTTATACACCTGACCGACAGTGGGTAAAAGCATTTCTTCGATCACATCGGTGGGGAAGGCCAACAACATGCCATTACTTTCCACCAGCAGGACTCGCGCAACAGAGAGGGTAAAGGGAACTGTAAGGGTAAAAGTTGTTCCTTGACCTGGGGTTGTATCCACTCGGATGTCGCCACGGATCTGCTTGAGGTTGTTGCGAACAACATCCATGCCCACACCCCGACCCGACAGGTCGGTGACTCGCTCCGCCGTGCTAAATCCGGGTTCAAAAATCAGTGAGAGCAAATCGTCCTCACTGGCGGCAGCGAGTAATTCCGCATCCAAGCCCATGGCTTCCGCTTTGGCTCGGATTTTGTGAAGGTTAATCCCTTTGCCATCGTCACTGACGGTAATGATCGTTTGGTTACCCCGGTGAGCGGCTTTAATTTCAATCACAGCGGTTCTTGGTTTACCCTGCATCTCCCTTGCGTTCACGTCCTCAACCCCGTGGTCGAAGGCATTACGCACCAGGTGCATCAAGGGATCACTCAGAGCCTCCAAGATGGTTCGGTCAATTAGGGTTCCTTTTCCTACAACTTTGAGTTCGACTTGCTTGCCGTACTGCAAAGAAAGGTCTCGTAGAGCTCGGGAAAATCGTCCCACCAAATCGGATAAAGGCCGCATCCGTAGCCGGGTGAGGTGGGTTTGTAGCTGCTTGGCTGTTTGGTTTAACTCACGAGTTGTCGAGTCGGTATCCTCAAGCGTCAGTCCAATATCACTGGTGACTTCTTGAATTTGGACGATGGTTTCCATCACTTCCATCGACAACAAATGTAAGTCACTGTAGCGATCCATTTCTAAGGCATCGAACTGACTGTTCAGCGGGAAGGTGGTTTCATGAGGACTTGAGGATTGAGAAGATTTGGGCGAGGAAGCCGTATTGCCCGGTTTTTCTTGTCCTCCGTGTCCCCAGTTTCCGCTCCCCAGTCCCCTCAAGAGAGTTCCTTCGAGAACTGATTGGGTTGCCACTGTGTCGTAGGTAGTCCGGAGGCGCATATTCGACTGCTCCAGATTACCAACTCGGCGGCTGAGGGTTTCCATCAGGTTACGTAAACGTCCTAAGTGCAATGAGAGGCCATTGCGCTCAATGGTGAGTTCCCCAAATAGCTCGTTGAGTCGATCAAGCTGCCGGACTGGAATTCGGACTGTGTTTTCCTGAGTTTCTGCCGTTTGAGGACTGGATGTGGAGTCTGGCTTGACTTCTTGCCATTTGATATCTCTGGAGATAACTTCACTCTTAACCGTTTGAACTTCTCTAGAAAGAGAAGTGCTGGTTGTCGGTACCGCAACGGATTCTTCTGTGTACTCATCCTGGCTCTTGACGTATTTGGTCGCGTCTTTCCGAACCGGAGTTTGAGGGACGGTGGGCAAAGTCGTCGGTACATCAATATCAAAGGCTGCGGTCAATTCCTCCTCTTTCCAATTTTCCTCTACGAATAAGGAATGTTCTGCCGCAATGTCTTCATGGGTTGGGGAATCGATGGGGACAGATGCAGAAGTAGAAGTGTTATTGAAGGGTACTACAACGGGTCCTTCAAAAATCTCATCCATCAGATGTTCCACTTCCGCTTCGTCGGCGGTCAGTGAAGGAATCGGAATGTTAGTGAAGAAGGGAGTCGGCTCAGATGTATCGATGTCAAAGGCAGCCGCCAACTCCTCTTCTGAATAAATTAGATCAGCCGCTTCGATTCGGGTTGGAATCATTATCGGTTGAGTTCTCTGATCGGTAGAGATGTTGACAGGCATCTCTCCTCTCGACCAGTCGATTTGGGTCGGTAGGATATTCATTTGACCGACCAGGACTAAAGCTTGCGATCGCTTCCAAGCGGTGAGCGCAGCTCTGGCAATCTCTCTCACCGCGTCTGGGGCCGCTTCCAGGTGTTGAATCACTGATTCACACAGTTGGGTAAAAGCCTCCAACTGTAGCATTTCGCCCAAGCCTCCCAGCTCTTGGGCCATAATGGACAGTTCTTCCTCTAAGCAAGGCGTTTTTGGGTCAGCTAAAACGGACTCTAGGCGATTGAGACACCCCTCCACTTCCGTCTCAAACAGCAGTGCTGCCACATTGGTGCCGTCTTCGGCTCCCAGCATGGTGGCGGCATCATCTGCCACCGGGTCACCGAGACGTGATGAGAGCTGGTCAAACACCGGGGTGCCAACACTCACCAACCACTGTTCCTCAACGTCAGTCCCTTTACGGTTGAGAATCAGTACCTGGCGCAGGCGATCCACCGCTGAGAGCAGCAAGCTTTCCAGCTCCGGGTCAATGACGATGGAGTTTCTCTGAGCTTTTAAGACTTTAAAAGAATCTTCCAGACGGTGAGCCAGTTGACTCAAGCTCTGATACCCCATCATTCCGGCACCACCCTTGACCGAATGGGCTGCTCGCAAGACAGCATCCATTTGTTGACCATCAATGTGGCTACCGGCTAAGCCGAGGAGTACTGATTCAATTGTATCCAGGTACTCTTGTGCTTCTTCGAGGAACTGGAGCTGAATTTCACGTTCCTTGTCTTGTGACATGGTAGAAAAGGTGATTGTTAAATAGTCCGAGAGTAGATGAGTCCGTTAAAGGATGGTTCATGGTTGATAGTTCAGGGTTCATGGCTATCCACCGTGAACCCTGAACCCTTAGAAGATGAACAATCACTAATCACCGACTTTGAATGTACCCACTGATGCCTGTAATTCCTGAGCAATCCCGACGGTCTCTTTGAGAGAACTGGAGACTTTTCGGGTAGAGTCGGATGTGCGCTCTGAGACTTGGGCAATCTCCTTCATCAACTCGGTAACGGCTTGAGACGTCTCCGCCTGGGACACCGTTGCCGTTGAAATCGATTGCACCAACGTGTCAATTTGCCGAGACACATCCAAAATTTTGTTCAAGCTCTGCTTGGCATCCTCAACCAGATGGGTACCTTCCACCACCTGGGTTGTACCCAGTTCCATCGCTTCGACCACTTCTGTCGTTTCTTTTTGGATATTTTCAACAATTTGTTCAATGTCTCGCGTGGCTGCTGCCGATCGCGCTGCCAGCTCCCCGACTTCTTCCGCCACCACAGCAAAACCCTGACCTTCTTCACCCGCCCGTGCCGCTTCAATCCCGGCGTTGATCGCTAGCAAGTTGGTTTGTAGGGCGATTTGGTTAATCAAGGAAACCACCTTGGAAATTTGTTGGGACGATTCACCCAAACGCTTGACTTTTTTAGCTGTTTGTGCAACAGTTTCTCGCAAGCTGAGGATATTTTGCACGGAGCGGTCCATAGCCAGCCCACCGTTTTCCGCCGTGGATGAGGCGGTGCGGGCGACAACGGCGGCTTGACGAGCGTTTTCTGCCACCTGTTGAATCGAACGGCTCATTTCTTGAACCGAGTCCAGGGTGCGAGTCGTATCAAGAGCTTGCTTGAGGGCTTCTTCCGAAAGCTGACGGATTGCCCCTTCATTTTCTCCCAGTGAAGTGTTGACCTGAGTCGCGGCTGTTTTCACATTGGTAACAATTTCCCGCAGACTCTCAATTACCGCATTAAAGAAGTCCGCCACCGTCCCAATTTCCCCAGTGGTGACATCCGCACGCACCGTGAGGTCACCCCTCGCCGCCCCTTCCACATCACTGAGCAGTTCTAAAAGTTGAAGCTGGAGGGCTTCTTTCTCTTGACGTTGCTCCACAGAAACCATTTCTGCGACAATCCGGGCTTGTTCTCGCTGCTCAAGCAGAGCGGCTTGGTCTAAAGCAAAACCAACTTGAATCGCCACCTGCTTGAAGAAAGTGATATCCGCTTCCTGCCAAGGCCGCGTGCTGGAACACTGATGGGTCACCAACAGACCGAGTAACTTGCCTTCTGCCAGAATCGGGGCGACCAAATTGGCCTTGACTTTAAACGGTTCGAGTTGACCCAGGTAACATTTGGTTAAGCCCGCGTCGTAAATATTCTCGGTGGCTTTAACTCGACCCCGCTTATACTTCTCCACATATTGCTCGGCAAAACAGGGGTCAGCAATGTTTGCCCCCAGGGCTTTGGGCCAGCCACTGCCTACGGATTCCGCCACGATGGTTCCCTGCCAGTTTTCGTCAAACAGATAGACAATCACGCGGTCGGTTTTTAGGGCTTCTCGGATGCCTGTAATGGCAGAATGGTAAATTTCTTCGACTTTGATCGATTCCCGAACACGAGAGATAATTTCATTCAGTTGTTGGGCGCGTTCGGCTTCGGCTTTTCTCGATTGCGCCAGACTCACACCTGTTAAAGACAGTCCGACTTGAGTGGCTAACTGCTGGAGGAAATGAATTTCTGTATCCTGCCAGATCCGAGTGCTGGAACACTGATGCGCCACCATTAGTCCGAGGAGGTTACCGGCGGCGACGATGGGTACCACTAAGTTGGCCTTGACCTGTAGTCGGTTTAACAACTGTAGGTGTGCAGGGGAATAATTAGTAGCCCGGAGGTCACTGGTGGGAACGACTCGCCCTTTTTTGTATTCGTCTAAGAGTTTTCCTGGAATACAAGGGTCACTGATGCGGTCGGCTAAGGCTCTAGGCCAACCCTGATCGACCGCTTCGGCGACGATGCAGCCGGATAAATCAGGTTCAAAGCCATAGATGACCACACGCTCTACGCCAAGTTGCTCTTTGGCTTGACTGACGGCTTGGTCGAAGAGGAATTGGCTGTCCCCACGAGTGGAGGCGCTCAACGTGTCGGCATAGTTTTGGAGTTTCGTCCGGTTGGCTTTTTGCTCTAAAACAATTGTTTCAACAAACTTAGCTATGCCGTTGATGTTAGAACCGAGTTCGGCGAGTTCGTCAGAGCCTTCCACCAATAGGCGGGTATTCACTTCCCCTTTGCTGAGTTGATCAAGAGCATGAGTGGCGTGTCGCAGTTTTCGGGTCGTTTGTTCGGCAAAGAGATTTGCTAAAAAACCCGCCAGCGCTCCTGTTACCCCGATGCCTAAAAGTAGGATGAGGGCTAATTGATTGTTTAGGGCTTTAGCTTGTTGGGCTTTTACGGTTTGACCCGATGCATCAGCCTCTTTGACTTCGGAGTTGATAGCGCTTTGGGTGACAACCAAGCTGGTTCCCCCAATCGCCATGACTGGGAGGACGCCAAGGGCAATAGCTAAAGCGGTTGCTTTGGTTTTGAAGCTCATCCGCCCCCACCAATGATCGGAAACAGAGCTGCTGGATGGTTGAGGGGGTACGTAAGCCAGAGGGGTACTCGTATTCTGGAGTGAAGTTCTATCCATCATGGATTGAGTAACGCCACTGCGAACAGGGCCGGCATCCAAGACTGGATGAAATGAGGAATTGCTGCTAGAGCTATTTTGGCTGATGCTATCAGGAATTGAGTTATCACCAGAGCTTGCTGTATTGAATTGTTTAACCATGAAACAAGCACCATTACATAATAATAAATTGGCTTTTTGGGGAACTGAGAATTAAGGAGGAAGGATGTCAGGCTCTCGCTCCTTTTCCTTATTGGCGGATGAAGGATGAAAATTAGGTTTAGGGTTAGAATTAAGGCCAATGCAAATTTTCACAAATCCCAGGATTTTCTGATAATTTTTAGGGGGTGAGAGCAGAACCTTTTTTCCTCCTTCATCCTGAACAATTCAGACTTTTAAAATTCCCCAGTTCATAGAGCCTAAGTGTTGTGTAAAAGAGGCGATCGCATAATCGCCTCGGCATCTAGAACTAATAAAATTTCTGTATCGAGCAAGACACATCCGCGTAAATAGGGCACTAGACCTGATGAGACTTGCCCCAGGGGGGGTTGAATGTTCTCTGGTGTTAGGCGCAACACACCTTCAACGGCTTGCACAATGAGCAATAGAGAGACTGACCCACTATTGATAATTACGCTATTGTAATGTTGAACATTAGTTTCGATTCCGGGTAAGCCCAGCATCTTGGCCAAGTCAATGACCCACAGCACTTTTGAACGCCGATTCAACAATCCCATGACATAGGAAGGCATATTGGGCATGGCTGTCAGACGCCCAACGGGTAAGACAAAAACCTCCTGTGCCTGACTCATGGATAAAACAGCTGGTGTTTGTTGACCAAACTGAAATTTGAGATAGGCATCCCCCAGATTTTTTTTGTTGGGATTGGGCTTCGTGATGTGGGCGAGTGCTGAACTATTCATTGACAAAAGAAATAAGAATTATGATTTTTGGGTACAATCTCCAGCCCTTGTGGGGGTTAATAAAAGATGTGGGAAACGTTCTGTCAAGAGCCTCTGGTATACCACCCTATCTATTTCCGTCTTTAGTCTTGATTCTTCAGAATGGAGCGTCTCGTCAAACGGCAACGGCTTTGATGGCACGAAGAATTTGTTCGCGGGTAAAAGGTTTGGTTAGGTAGGCATCGGCACCTTGTTTCATTCCCCACAGCCGATCAATTTCCTGGTCTTTAGAAGAACAAATGACAATGGGTACCTTTTCGGTATCCGGATGAGTTTTGAGGCGGCGACATAACTCAAAACCGCTCATTCCAGGCATGACGACATCGGTAATAATCACATCTGGCTTTTGCTCCAAAACCTTATTGAGAGCTTCTTTAGCTCCAACGGCATTGATGACGGTATAACCTCCTTCTCTCAGATAATGGCTAATTAATTCCAGCTCTGAGAGGTTATCATCTACGATTAAAATTGTGCCCATCAAAGTTTTACTCATGCTTCCTGGCCTCACAATTAATTAACTCGACTCTTGCTAACTTGGCTCCGGATAAGGTGTACAGATTCTCCACTTGTGCCGCAATTGACTTTCGTGATCTCAGGTATGAATCAAGCACAAGTGAAGACTCCCTACGATAAGTGCTTAAACACCATTTTTAGTAATTCCGACTGGTTGAAAGGCTTGGTCAGGTAGCCTGATGCTTTGACCAGTTTAGCCTTAGCTCGGTCGAGAAATCCTGTATTTCCAGTCACCATAATGATTGGGATATTTTTGAACATCGAATGCTTGCGTAAAAGAGAACACAGCTCATAGCCATCTAAGTTGGGCATTGCCACATCCAGCAAAATCAAGTCCGGCTTAATCCGGACAATTTGCATTAACGCTCTTACCGGGTCATTAATCATGACAACGGAGAAGCTTTTGTCATCCAAGAAAGAGTTGATGGCATTTAAAACGGTTGGACTGTCATCAATACAAGCAATCGTATAGGTGCTTTTTGAGAGCGCCTTACCGGGGTTGATTCCAGCTATAGTCGTAGGGTGTGTTGGGGGTGCTGTATTACTCTGTACAGGATTTTTGGGAACTACTTCTAGCTTGGTCGGAGCACCGTTTTGAACAACCTGCTTAGGCGGATGTTCTGAAGCTACGCTGGTTGGTTGTACAGTCTGTTGTCGTCGTAGCTGTTCGTGGCAGCGTTCAACTATCGTTCGCAAATCGAGGCGACAAAATTTAGGGAGTTCCTCTAATTTGTCTTGTTCAATTAATTGATAACTTCCTTCTTTTACTGAAAGAAGTGACACAATTACTTCTTCTGCCAATTCTTCGATGAGATTGGCGGCATCTTGCTCCCTGAGATACTGTTGATTGACTAACCAGCAAATGGCTTGGTATTCAGGATTTTGACTGGACTGACTCTCCAAGTCGGATTCAAATATTAGACGAACCTGTACTCGAACTGCACTAACAAGCGTAGGAATTTGACGGCTGAGGCGACGCAAATGACGGTCGAGTCGCTCAAAGGGGTCTACTGAATCTGAGGCATAAATCAGTTTTCCCTGTTCTAGATAAATTGACCAAGAAACAGATCCACTAGATACTTGTAAACACCCATTAGCCTGACGACTAGATAATTGTGCTAATAACGAAAGTGGGTTTAGCCTTTGGGAAGATCTGTAGCTAGCCATAGACATGGTGTTCATTTGTATCTACCTGGGTCTCATCCAATCGTTGAAACTATAAGGGTTGATTTGGTCTAACAATTCACCCTCGATAAAGCAATAGATTAGGCGGTTATAATACCCCTAACTTGGCTATTCTAGGCTAATCGAACAAATCAGAGAAAATCGCCCTAAAAACCGATTCAAAAAAATTGAATCTTCCCTTGTTAATCCCTGAATAGCGAAAAAAGTGAATAGCAAATCTCAAGCAAGGAGTAGCTGCCTACCCGAATTTATATTTTGAAGATAGATGGCCCCTTCTCTTGGTAGGCGTAACTATTTTCTTCTCTAAAGGACGGCGTCTTCTTCTTGTCGAGAGCGTTGACCTTCTGTTTGCCTCTCACGGCGCGCTATCAAACCCATCAAGCTGGCTGTAACAACCGGTTGCTTGTATGAAGAGTCACGTCAGATCATCTCTCGAAGGATAGCTTAAGTGAGTTGATTGTAGAACTCAAGAGCCGTTATACATCCTCTGGAAAAGAAAAATTTCAGTTAAGAGGGTAGATGAATAAGTAATGGACTTATTATTTATAAGTTTAACAGGCTTTGCTCAGAAAACAGGTAAAGTGCCCATGAAGGGCTATAAAAGTCAATGAAGATAATGTGAGAGGATAAATTATGATTTTTCGAGAGAATAAAAGACTCTATCCATTACCTTTTTTATCTCATATCGGCAAAGGAAACGATCCCATCAAAAAGTGCTTGTTGGTGGGTAATTTCACTCAATAAAATGTGAATTTTATCCGAGATTATGGACTTTTGCCCTGCACTCGGTTGCCACAATTCAGACTTTAATTCAGTGTCGTCAAAAGCCGTTTAATTTTGGCTTGCTGCTGTCGTTTTAATGACTCCGGGAAACTTAACTCAATCGCATAAAGGTTCGTGTTTTCACTCTTCGTACCTTTTGGATGCCGGGGTTGATCGCTACCCTTGTCTGTCACGCGTGCATGGAGGGTGGTGTTCTCTTGGATGACGGTTTCCGATTCAACGCGTTGGGGCGTCGCGTCCTTTGGCGTCTTGGCTTTCGCCGTACTGGAATGGCCAAAAGTAGGATTACTCAACGGTTCTATCAATTCCACCTTCGCCAACAAAGAAGTTGGCTGCGAGTCATTCTCCTCCTGACTCAACAACAAACCAATCACCGGTTGTGTATTCTGCATAACCTCCAGATTGAAAATATCGCTGCCATCGATTTCTAAGCGAACATCCTGCGTCCCGATTTCCGTCAGCGTCGCTGTATAGGAGTGTCCTTCCCAACCTTCCCAATAAAGCTGTGCAAAACCATTCACCTGCTTGCGGACTTTGACGCCAATCGCAGGGCGGAATTCACGGAAGACACGTTTGATACTCGTAATGATGAACTTGAGCGATTCAATCGGATCGTCCACCTCGGTGCGCGTCTGAGAATACCACTCTTTCACATCACAATAGATAACCAACGTCAGGTCATCAATCTGGGTGCGCGTGGGTTCCACAAAGTCAATAAACAACCTAGCTTGAAGTTTACTCGTGGCGATCGCGCGAATCACTTTTCCCGATAGGAGTGCTCGTGCCCCGAAGTCTCCCACCAGCTCAATTTTGACTTCATCGGAGATGTTCGGCCATTCATCCAGCAAAACCTGGCAACCGCTTTCACTCACATCCACCGTCGTTCCTTGCCAACTCTGGGAACCTTCGTGAATGATGGCTGTCAGCTTCCGAGGTAAGCGGTGCGCCCGTCGCAGTTGGGGCTGCTCAAAAGCGACTAAAATCGCCGCCAACACCAAGGACAAATTAAAAACACACCAAAAAGTATTGATCAGAACCGCCTGAGTATCCTCCGGCGAAAGCCACAGCCAAAACGGCACTGCCAGCAAGGATGCGCCTCCAATTGCCCCCACAATCACCAAGTACCGCACGGAGTCGAAGTCAAAGCTGCGCTTGGTAACGCTCAATCCCTTATCCGTCACGTTAAACGAACCCAGCTTCGGGTTAACCAGAGCTAACAGCGTGACAATTCCCGCCTGGAACGACATAGCAAACTCAAAAATCTCGTTCCAGAACGAGAAACGGACGTGCTTGTAGGGGATGTGGTTGGTCTGCATCGACAGGATAATGTGAGGCAGGGCGTAGAACAAAGTTTCTAACCCCAACCCTTTCACCGAGTTAATGCCAAATAGCAGAAACAGCGGTGGCGCAATAGCATACATCAACCGGGGAAAGCCATAAAAAAAGTGTGAGGTGGCACTGAAATAGCAGATTCGCTGAGGAATCGTTAAATTCAGTTTTCGGTTGATCAACGGGTTTTCAATCCGCAGAATCTGAGCCATCCCCCGCGCCCAGCGCACCTGTTGTCCCACATAGGCGGAGAATTTCTCCGGTGCTAAGCCCGCCACCATAATTTTGTCGTAGTAGACCGACTCGTAGCCCAAAGAATGCAAGCGGAACGCCGTGTGGCAGTCTTCCGTCACGGTTTCGGTAGCAATTCCCCCAATTTGCAGCGCATACTCCTTGCGAATCACCGCCGCTGAACCGCAAAAGAACGCCGCATTCCAGAAGTCGTTGCCCTTTTGCAGGACTTTATAAAACAGCTCATTACCAACGGGGATTTTCCCCTGAGTCAGGAGGTTGCGCTCAAAGGGGTCTGGGTTATAGAACCAGTGAGGGGTTTGTACGAAGGCAACTTTGGGGTTAAAAAAGAAGCCGACCACATTCATCAAAAAATCCTTGACTGGCATGTGGTCGCAGTCGAGAATCAGCACCAGGTCGCCTTCGGTAACCTTAAAGGCGGTGTTGATATTCCCGGCTTTGGCGTGGTCGTTATTATCCCGTACCAGCATTGTTGCGCCCAGTTCCTCACACATTTGGCGCAATTCTTCTCGGCGGGCTTTATACTTTTCCGCACGTCCATCATCTAGGACGTAAACACGTTTTTTGTCATCGGGATAATCGATCGCTAGAGCGCATAGAGTTGTCTTGCGGACAATCTCAACATCTTCGTTATAAGTGGGAATGTAAATATCAACCTTGGGCCATTGTTCTTGGGGATAAAGGGAGAGATCAATAGGCTTGCGGTCTTTAATTTTTAGGGTCTGAAAATAGGCTAGAACCAGCGTACAAATCGCATAAAGTTCTGCCGTAAATAGCAAGAAACAGAAGAATCCGTTAATGATGTCATCGAAGTTGAGCGTGTAGTTGACGCGGTAATACAGGTAGCGTAACGTTGTCACCACGCTCACAACGATCAAAAACAAATGAAGGTACTCGCTCACTTTTTTAGTGGGTTGCTGCTCCTCCATCTGAAGAACAATGCGTCCCACGGCGATGAGCACAGCGGCGACTACCCCTTGCTGCCAAATGGCTGGACGTACCGCGATGATGGGAATAGACAGCCAAATCAGCGACCCAATGAGTACCAGCAGGTGAGTGTGGGGCAGCGCCTGTAGAACGGCGTCAAAAGCCTGAGGCACGCGCTCGACAAGCAAGTTCGATAGGCGCTTCCGTTGCTCGTTAGAAATCCCAATGTGTTTGCGACTTGGCTTCTCTCTGACTTTTGAGGATGTACTCGTCATTGGCAAGTATGAAGAATGAGGGATGAAGTCTGAAAGATTGAGTGTGAAGTGTGAGGTGTGAAGAGTGTTGGGTGAAAACAATAGCAACGCGGCTGTCTAATCACTTAATTTTTTTCATCAAGGGTTATGTCGAAAGTAGGAGTTTCGATGCCACCCTTGTTATCCTTGACACTTCACACTTTTTTATTTCTCCTGACCAGCAATCTTTTTGAGATACAACTGGATAACGCCGTAAAGAATCAGGCATGTTGCCACCATGGCTGGAGCTAACATGAACCAACTTCCCGATACGAATCGGAAAACTCGGCGTTGTACGGGTGTTTTATCGACGGTACGCTTCGGTTCACGCTGCAAAAACTCAAGGTTATAAGCATTGGGGTCATAGGCTTCGGGGTTAGCCGTATTGGCACTGATGAGCACCGTGTCTTCCTTGAGTTGGAAGAACAAGGGGTCTTGGCGCAAAAAGTCTTGTACTTGCTTTAAGCCATTTTCCGTTTGAGCGGTTAGGGCTAAGAGAATGCGATCGCTAGCGAAGGGTGAGATAATTTCCTTAATCACGCCATCAGAGTCGGGTAAGGTCTGAATCTCACTTAGATTCTGCTGACGTTCCTGGTTGTCTTTCAGCTGAAAATCACCGGCCTTGAGCGCTTCCGGGAACGGGAAGGTCTTTTGGGTGCCAATTCCCACCAACTGGCGCTTTTTGAGCTGTTCGGGCGTTTTGGAAGAACCGGCGTAAACCGCTAACTGCACTGACTTGGCTTTGCTCAAGCGGCCCAATCTTGTGCTGAATTCCAGCAAGGTTGAGATCTCAGTGGGTGAGGGCTTTTTGGGAACCACAATCGCCGTTGTCGATAAGTCTTGAGGTGCCCCAAAGGGGAAACCGTGCTGCAAGAGCCTGAGGTCTGGCAGTTGAACCGCATTCGTGCTCTTGAGATTAAAGCTGGTATCGGCGTGCAACGTACCCCAGAGCTGTTGGTCGGTCACCCGGCTACAAGAACGACGTTCCCGCGCATCCAGGCGAAAATCCACCTGAAGTTTGGAGGTGGGTTTGATTAAATCTCCAGGCAGGGCCACTTTCAGAGTCTCGCGGGTGCCTCCATTAATAGAGGTGAGGCGTTTGCCGACCAGCGCCACTCCATCTAGCTTGACTTCCACGAGGGAGGTTTTGGCATTAATTTGTGGGCCATAGCTGTAAACCAGGTTCAGGGTATTCCCCTGCCCAAACTGAGCATCGGGTACCGACTTGAAGTCTATTTCAATCGGTGGCGAATCCGAACCCCGAACCGTGACATCTTGGAAGGGTTTGTTATCGCTTCTCTTGAGGTCGCTGAGTTTGAAGGTGTCGGTGGGGGGCAAATACCCAGGCCAATCGCGGGGGGCTGGGGATGGCACCTGGGTCAGGTTTTTGACGATGATGCTTTGACCGGTACCAATTTGGCGGTCTTTAGCCTGGACTAAAAACTGTACCGCTTTGGCGACGCCAGCCGGCCCGTTGCCGGTTGCCACGAGCACGGGGGATTTTTTGTTGGGGGTGGTGGTTAACATCAAAACCCCAACATCAGGCGGGTAAGCCTTCTCCTTATTATCGAGAACCTGATTGTCTTTCAGACTCAGCGGCAGGTCGAGAGACTTCAGGGTTGGCTGCTGTTTTGGGGTGCCAATGACGAGCAACCGCTCAGGGGGAGCGGTTTTGGGTAGATTTTTGTTAATTTCATCCAGGGTTTTGACGACGCGGGTATCCACGCGGCGGAATTCGGCTAGGCGTCCGATGGTGGCTTGGAGGCGACTGGCACTCGTGAGCCAAGTGTCGTCAACGTCGCTGGGCAGCAGATAAGCGATTTGATTGGGAAATAGGCTGAGTTCGTCAAAAATGGGGTAGGGGAAGCGACTGAAGTCGAGGGTGACCGGTTGAGACGCGAAATCAAAGGTGATTTTTGAGTCGGGCAGTATCTCCGTCCACAGGGAAGGGTCGAAGGGGTCTTGGGTACAAGTGGGGGAGTTATTTTGCAGTGCCCCAATTGTGAGTTCGTTATAATTCTGAAGCAGCTCGACGGGCACGTTGAACACCGAATTCCCGATTTCGCCATCTTTGCGGTTGAGCGGGATACTGCCGATGGTCGCACCGTTAATCAAAACGGTCAGGTTCGAGCGTGTGGCATAGAGAGCTGGGGAATGGCGATAGCGGATTTGGGCTTTGACCGTTTTGATTTTCCAGTCGCGGGGACGGGTAAATCCGAGTCGCGCTTCGTCGTAAATCCCCCGCAAACTGAAGCGTTTACCCACCACCGGAGAGCGATTGAATTCTAAGACGTAGGGGTCTCCTGTGGGAGGCGCTGCGACTTCAGGCCCTTTGATGGGTGGATTGGGGAGGTTAACTCCGCCCGTGGAGCGTTCTTTGGTTTCGTTAATTGTGCCTTCGCGGAACGTCTCCGTTGACGTGGAGGGGGCTTCACTCTGGGCTATAGCCAAGGTGCCATAGAGTCCGAGGAGGACGGCGCAGCAAAGTGACAGCAGCAAGCGTCGAGACTGTTGCCGGAAGCGATGTCGGCGGTTCGTTCGACGACCCGAGCTCGCTCCTATGTTTCGATTGAGTGCGGGTAGATGGGCAAATGCCTTGCGATAAAAGGGTTTCATGCCTCGCTCTGGGGTGAAGTCTAACTTACAGGATGCTGCCCTTGATGGCCATTCCCTTCAGGGGATTGGATTGGTTAAAAAAGTCTTACCTGACTGGTACTAGCTGTGGTTGTGTGAGCACAATTGTGACTGGAGTCAGGAGATACCAACTACTTGATACAGAGCCTTTACAACTTGATCCGGATGAGCCAGTTGGTCGGAAATTCTGCTCTCCTCCCGTAGGGTTGGAGATGGGTTGGCGCGGTTTTTGCCTACAGAAGAGAAAATTGCTCTTGCCTTATTCTTGAATGAGATAATTGCGTTCAAATTTTTTGGCTATAACAGCGATGGCCCAAAGGGCACCCGCGTTGCTTTTCGAAAAGCGCTTCTTGCATAGAAGAGCTCGCTTTCATTTGCACCCCATTGCGTACACACAAACGGTTCGCAAGCCCTGATGTGGATCAATATCTTGCTGTAGGCTCTACACGGAAGTTCTACACGCTCCCGCCTAAAGGCAGGGGTTTCTGACTCAGCAATAGAGCGCATGGCATCAATTCAGTTTTAACAAAAATTTTTCTTAAACTTGTGCGATTTCTACGAATATGCCTCATCCCATCCCGACTTCCGTGTCTATCGCTGATTTTTCCGGATGGCGCGAGACATTTGTTGAGTAAGAGAAAAGGTAGATGCACCCTGGTTTTCCCTCGCCGCGCTTCAAGCATAGCGGTGGGGGTCTTTTTTTTAAGTGCCAGTGGGCGTTGAGCGTCTATCTGTAGAGTTCGCTAGACCCCGAAACTGGGTTATACCATTTCACATTTAAGGCGCTACACATCGACCTGACTAGCCCCCCAAATTCCAGGGGGAAGAAAAGTATTTGTAACAATCATTATTTAAAATATTCAATATCTAAATGACTTTGATTTTTTTGGTTAATTAATTCAGATGCCGCGAAAATTTGTCTAAAATTTTCAGGGATGAATGCAGGCAAATACTTACTTTAAATAGAAGCGAAAATTAGAGCAAATTTATAAACTTACTTTTAATTCTGTCAGTCCATTAAATGTAATAACGCACCGCTATGAGCGGGTGCGTTACTAGGCATAAAATGGCGTAATCGAGAGAACTCTAATAATAGTATTTGCGTCACACACCCGATAATAAATACACTAATCAAGGGTCTCAACCCTTTATATGTTCTGACTAGAGACTTCCTTATAAGGCTCTGAATAATCAGAATTAAAGGGATCTACATACAGATTAAGCTTTTGCTTGAGAATCAGCCAGAAGAAAGAAGGCCCATGTACTAAGTACCGCTTCCATAGCCTTTTGGGTTCAGCTAGCAATCTGTACAACCATTCCATGCCGATTTCGCTAATCCACTTGGGCGCTCTTTTGATATTGCCCGCTTCAAAATCAATCGTCGCACCAATGGCTAGGAAAATCTTGATGTTGGTAAATTGGTCTTTGTACTTGCTGATAAAGTTTTCTTGTTTGGGAGCGCCAACTCCTACAGCCAGGACTGTCGCGCCTGATTGGTTAATCAGTTCAATAATTTTCGCACATTCCTCTTCATTTTTTTCAAAGCCAAATGAGGGAGAATGTGCGCCCACAATCATGGTTCTTCCGACTTGTGCGTTAATCTTCTCTTGAGCTTTAAGCGCTACCCCAACGCGTGCTCCCAGTAGGAAGATTTTAATATCTTCATTGTTTTTGTGATACTGGTAAAACGCCGGAAAAAGGTCAGAACCAGAAATTTTCTCTTTGATGGGTGTTCCCAAAAAGCGAGAGATAAAAAACAGAATTTTGCTGTCACACAATTTGTAGGTTGCATCCTTGTAAGTGTTGACAAATTCTGGGTCACTTTGTAACTTCATTAAGTGATCGACATTCGGAGTAAAAACAACCCCGCTTTTACACTTTTCAAAGAATTCTGCCTGTGATATATTATCAATAGAGATATTTAGAAGTTTAACTTTGCTCATCTGAATTCATCCTACTTTTACGTGTCCTTGAGGCTGTTTCTTGGAAAATTCCCTTATCCAAGTCAAGGAACCTGTTTGCTTCATAAACCTTCAACTAACTATACGGATTCATTTCGTTGCCCTGCAAGCAAAAGGGCTTGGATTCATAGTTTCTTTACGGGAAATAAACGTCGCTTCACTGTTTCTTTATTCCCTCCAAAAAGGCTTAAAAAAGCCGAAAATTCTATCTGAAGAGAGTTTTAAAATTCTCTCTAAAGAGAGTTATTCTTACTCCTTACCTGAAGGCAGATAAAAGAGCAATCAACCGAGGATAGATTAAGAGTCCGTCGCGCCTTCAAGCGGGCACCCACTGCGCCCGCATCCACTAGGCTTAAAGCGGGAATGCGTTACTGCAAATACTCAGCCGGTGCCATTGGAGCATTCGTTCGACGTTTATTGGGTTGTTCAAACTTGTTCGTATTTGGCGGCTCATCAATGAGCAGGTACCGAGGTCCCCAGCCACCATTAAGGTCTTCCGGGCGTTTTGGGGGGGCTGTTGTTTGACCAATCGGTAAAGCCACCGTCAGAATTTGACTAGCCTGAACATACCGTTCCCCCTCGACTGTATTGCGAACAATGTTACTAACTAGCTTGATGTCTTGCTTTTGTAATTGTTGTTCGAGTTCCGACAACGAATCCGTTGGCGCAACGGTGGCTAGGAAGAGTACTTCTGATTCGGGTTTGAACGAAATTCCCAGTAAGAGCTGCTCCAGTTGCCAAGCTTCTTTAAACTGACCATTCGGTGCCACTTTCCAGAGATTTAGGGCGGCTTGCCATTTCCCTTTATTTACCTCAACATCTTGATAAGCCAGAATTGAATAGGTTTGATGCGGCTTGAAGTTTTCAGTTTCAGCCTTACCGACTTGCAGATAGCGAACAGCCGCGACTCCGATGCGACTCTTGTCTGGAAGATTGGTGGTTCCTGCTACCGTATAGACTCCCGAACGTTCTGCGGGAGTCACCCCAAGTTTAAAATCCGCCTTGGTTGATAAGTCGGGTATGAGACTAGGTAATTGCCCTGCTTTTAAGGACACCTCGTTACATCCCGTTGTTAAAACGGCGAGGAGGGCAAGCGTCACTCCGCCTCGGAGATAACACCAAGGGGGTGAGGTTAGGACTTTCTTTTGGAAAGAAGGGTGAGACAGAATTCCCATAGCTGATAGCTGAATTGATGGATAAGAAGGAAGAATGAGAGCGGGTAGATAAAAGGTTTCAGAAAACCGATGCGCCAGTATTCAAATCTTTGTAAAATCCGGCTCTGAACGATAACGAATGTAAGAGCAGATTCTCGCAAAAATGACTCAGTTTTCAGGTTGAATCGCACCCCTATCGTCAAAATTCAAGACCTAATCATCCAGACCCACCAGGATTTTCACTTTTGGGTGAGTTTTTGTCTAAAATCCTATCTCGACCGTAACATAGGGAGACTTCCGCCTAAGCGAGTCCTAGTTGGTTGAGCGTTTTGTGTTGAATCTCGGAACCTTGGGTGAATGGCTAACTCTGTGCTAGGGATTGCTCCTTCCGTTTACAAGGGTTGTCTCTTATTACTCTCCCTCGTACAGGTCAGCTAATCAGTATGACCCGGATAACAAAAATAAACTTTATTCTTTCTTTATACTGGCTGCGACAGTTCTTCGTCAAATCTTTATCAATTCAGGTTACAAAGGTAGAGAGACCCCATGTTCGCGCCGATTGAGTGAGCCATTTTTAGCCTCCTTCAAGGTAAGAAAAGGACTTGTCGGGTTGAATGGCTGTTCAAGAGAAATGAATTGCAGGAGCGCTCGCACTCTGTATTTCTGTCGAGCCTTGCCTTCCGTGAGAACTCGCAGGAGTTGGCTACGCCAAAAAAGCGGCAATAAGAGAGCTAGTGTACGGCGAACTCGGGCGAAAACGTTCTACCCGTGTTGATTCAATCGAAAGGAAAACCTTGGTTTTGCTGTGAAATTGGCTGGAGCTAAAGTAACAAAAATTAAAACAAATAACCAGGTTTTTGTTAGGAAAACGGGAAACATAAGTTTTGAAAACAAGTCTCACTTAAAAGGTGCATTTTTCGGTAAAAATTAGGATTTAAGCGGCGGCTATATAGTTAAATAAGGTCTGCAAATGGATTGAAAATTGATTCAAATTTCATCCTGTTTGTCGTTCATTAGCTAAATTTATTCAAGTCACTTAACGACCCTAATTATCCTGAAAAATCATAATTGTTAATTCTCTAAATTTTGCTTCCTATATCAAGGAACAAAATCAGAAAAGTTGAATCAATCAATAGGAGAGATGAACTCCATAAATCTGGGCTAAAGAGCGACAATGCCGCTTTTCAGGGTGAAAGCTGATCTCACTGAACGGGAGCCATGATTGGCGGAATTGTTCCGACTTGAGAGACTCTTCATTACGCTGATTTCTTCAGAACTGATTATTTTTTGAAATGAAGAAACTAAACGACTCAATTTAGAGATTATCTTTAACCGTTGCTTTCTACCCAGCAACAGCTTTCATGGCAATCTTCCAGTGGGATTTTTTGCCAAGAAAGCTGATGAGACCTAATTGGAAGAATTGTCCGGAGGCTCTTTTCCCGCCTTGAACAATAAAACAACCAACAGTGTTGCTACCCAAGTCCGCCTAGATGTAGCTGTGGTGTTCATGAGAGACATAAATCAAAAAACTAGTGATACTGATAAGCAAATAGCGATAGCGAAGCGCTGCTGCGAAGCGCAGATCGCGCATAGCGCAGTGCCAAATGCAATCGCTAAAGAGCGGTCTGTTTGGTTGAGTTACCTAAAGACCTTTGGAGCGATTTCAACTGGAGGATTATCCATCTTTGCGGTTGCTGCCTTCTTGGGGATAAAACCAGCTCAAGCTAATATTACAGACCAAGCCGCTAATATAACGAATCAGACGGCTGAAGAAGAACAAGCCAGTCTTACCAATTCCCCTGAGAGTGAGCTTGATGCTCAAGCTAAATTAAGCCAAGGTCAACCAGAACCAGCCGGTTTGGCACCTACTCAACGGCTTGAGGCGTTAGCCCAGCCAAGCGTAGCCCAACAGGACACAATCACGTCAAGAGCTCGGATTCCTGCGTTTACCTCAAAAAGTCTAACTCAAGCTACCGAATATAATTTTGCCCCATCGGCTATAGAGACAGGGAATTTCTCCTCGTTACAACCGCAAGCCTCTACTGAGGAGGCTGTGAACACGGTACCGATTGCCAATTCCCTATCCTTTGCCAAAGACGGGACAACCACCCAAAATCCCAACTCTCCAGCTAACGTTTCATCCGACAAACCCGCGACGGTTCTTCCGGGCTTTGTTCCCCCTGCAACAGAGCTTTCAGAGACACCGAACGCGGTTGAGCCTCAAGTTCCCCAACTGGAAGCACAGACAGAGCCACCCACTACAATTGTTCCAGGGGTTAGAGCCGCCGCGACGGCCTTTTCCCCGACCTTAGATGGGGTTGAATATAAGGTTCTGGAAAAGTCGGCACAGGGAATGCAACCGACAACGATTCTCCCGACGTTTGCCCTTTTGGATGCGCCTGCACCCCTTCCTTCAGCCCTTGAACCCCGCGTGCCCCAGTCCGTGGCAGAAGGAAATCAACCCACAACGATTCTGCCATCGGTTGCTCTGCGTGATGTTGATGCACCCCTGAACTCAGTTGAACCCCGCGTGCCCCAGTCCGTGGTAGAGGGAAATCAACCCACAATGCTGGCTCAAGCCATCGACACCAGAGCAACCGCCGCTACGTCGGAGCCATATTCGGGTCCAGGCGCTGCGCGTCTGCTTGGGGACAATATTCAAGCCCAATCATCCATAGATGCCGCCCAAGAGGCACAATCGGAGAACGCTCTAAGAACCAACAATCCCTTAGCTCCCTCCCTCGTGTTCCAAGGCGGTTTTATCACCCAGGGAGAGACAGGAGCACGGGCACGGTTGACTGGACTAAATCCTGTTTCTCCCAATTTGCTGTTTGGGGGAACGGTAGATTTAACCACCGGAGAGGGGTTTTCCGACACCGCCGGAACGGGATTAGATATTACTGAACTGTATGTTACGGCTTCGTTACCCAGCTATCCCAACCTGCGCTTCACCGCCGGTATTTTGGATCTGACTTCGTATTTTGACCGCAATAGCTTCGCCAAAGATTCCCTCACCCATTTCTTCAACCCGGTGTTTCAAACTAACCCGGCACTGGCGAGAACGGGAATTGGCTCTCGTCCTGCCGCCCTGTTGAACTGGGATATCGCGGACAATCTTAATGCCAGAGCCGCCGCTTTTTCTTCCTCTCGAAGTCTGGGAGAATTAGCCGTCGATGGCTTTGCCGGCGAGTTGGCTTATCGGTTTGACAACGGGATTATCCGTGCCACCTACGCCTCCGATCGCGATGATCAGAGGAATGGATTCGAGGAAATCTACGGACTTGCGCGAGGCAATGGGGAATTGGGTCCCCGCACGAGCGATCGCGAAACCTCCTACGGCATCAATGCGGAATACTATATTCCAGAAATTAAGATGGGGCTGTTTGGTCGCTACGGTCACTACCAAAATACATCCATGGGTCGGGGTGGAGATACCTACAGCGCCGGCTTCAACTTCTTAGACCTATTTATGAAAGATGACCGCTTAGGGTTCGGCTATGGGCGAGATTTGTCCAGCAGTAGCCTGCGCCGCGCCAATAAGGCAAAGCTGCCCGATGTGTGGGAAGTGTTCTATGATTTCCGCCTCACATCCTATCTCCGAGCCGGTGTAACGCTACAAGCCCGCGATGAGTTTTCCGATCTCGTGGCTGGGTTCCGGGTAAAAACCGAATTCGATCTTCTTAACCTTGGGAGGGCTTTTAAATGATGAGATCGGAGTATTCTCCAGATAGGAGTAATTCTCGCTGGTCACGTTTGTTGACCTGCTTCATCATGTGCGGACTAGCGGGGGGACTGCCCCTCATCCCTGTAGATGGGATCGTCCCATCGGCCTCTGCACAAGCGATTCCGGCTGCCGTGCGTCGGGGACAATCTCTCCTCCAAAGGGGATTGGCGAATGATGCGATCGCCGCCTTTCAACAAGCCCTCCGCAGCTCTCCCAACTCCTTAGAAGCGAAATTAGGATTAGCCCAAGCCTATCAAAAAGCCGGGAAAGACGCCGAAGCGTGGGGGGCTTATCAACGCGTACTCGAACAAGCTCCCAACAACGTCCCCGCCCTCAAAGCCGTGGGCGTACTCGGTGGTTATCGTCCAGAGTGGCAGGTTCGGGGGATTGAGGCACTCAACACCTTGTTAAGCCAAAACCCCAACGACAACGAAGCCCGCGCCCAGCGTGCATTACTCTTAGGATTTCAAGGGCGTTATTCGGAGTCGTTTGCGGATTATCAAGTCGCCTTAGCCAACAATCCCTCCCCCGACACCCTCCTGGGAGCCGCCAAAATCTATACTTACAGTGGCAATTATCAGCAAGCGCTGGAATTCTTTAGGCGTTACCAAGCCACCGGGAAAAAGATTACCGACTATGGCGTACCCCCTTATGCGATCGCCCTGCGGAAAACGGGCAGTACCGCTCAATCGGTTCAAGTCCTAGAGCAAGAGCTGCGTAAATCCAAGAAACTCGATGGGTTAGCGATTGAACTGCGATCGGAGTTAGCCCAATCCTATGCCGCCAATGGACAGATTGACCAAGCCTTGGCAACTCTAGAACCCTTGCGAGGCAGACAGGATTCAGCATTGCCCTTGGCGCGTGCCCTCACCACGATTGGTCGAGATCAGCGGCGAACCGACCTTTACTCCGAAGGCGTAGCGCTTTATCAGCAGGTACTCGCCTCTACGCCAGACCCAAATCCAGCTTTGGTGCGAGAAATTGCTGATGTCTTAAGTGAAGTGCCGTCGGAACGAGCTCAGGCGCTTTCGCTGTATCAACAGGCGGCAGCGGCGCAACCGAATAATAAGACCCTACAGCTAAAGCAGTTAATTTTGGCTAACCAACTGGGTCAACTCTCCCAAGCCGAATTCCGGGAGCGCTTGCTGTCCCAATTCCAACCGCTGCCGGAGGATGCCACAGATCGACTGGCGCTGGCTCAAGCGTTGGTGCCCATCGACCCACCCGACCCAGAATTACTGCCAATTTACGAGAGTTTGCTGGCATCGAACGTGGATGCGCCGTTCTTGAATGTCCGGGTGGCTCAGATGTACCTCCAGCGCAATCAAGTTGCCCAAGCGAGGCAGGCTCTAGCGGCTTACCAAGCGACGGCAATGGGGGCTAAGGACTTGACTCCAGAGTTATTGCTGGCGGATCTTGACCGTCGCGAGGGAAATTTGGAAGCCAGTGCGCGGCGGTATGAGTCGATTATTAGTCGTAATCCCTCGGATAGGCTGCTATCGAGTGCCCTGCGAGGGTTAGCGGGAATTCGCGTGGCTCAGGGAAGAGCGGATGATGCGATCGCCATTTACGACCAACTGCTAACTCGCGATCCCAACGATTTGGTCGTGAAATTGGGACGCGCTAGTCTCGCTTACCAAGCCAATCGCATGACGGAAGCGGAAGCTTCTGCGGTTCTCAACGAATGGCTGCAACAAAGGCCGAATGATGCACCGCCAGAATTGTTCAGTCTGGTAGGCTCTCTGCCTGCATCGGCTGAACGGGAGGCGCTGTATAATTCCCTGTTGGCGATCGACCCGGATAATACGCCGGTACAACTTCGCAGGCTTCAGGTGATTGCCAAGCGCGATCCCGTCGCGGCGAAGGAAGAGGTGGCGAAGTTAATTGCCCGTAATCCAAATAATATTGGGGCTTACTTCGTCCAGGCTGACTTAGCAACGGCGCTGAAGGATTATGAACTCGCCATTGCGTCTTACCAGGAGATTTTGCAGCGGGAGCCAAATAATACAGGAGCGCTCTTAGGTTTGGGAGGCGTTCGCTTTACTCAGCAGAAATTTGCTGAGGCGAGGGAAATTTACCAGCGGGTACTGAAAATTGAGCCGAAAAACTTAATCGCCCGTACCAATTTGGCTGAACTGAATGTTGCGGATGACCAGCGCTTTACGGCACTGGATCAGTTCAAGGAATTGAACGCGGAGCAACAGGCGCAGTCTGGGCAGACCAATCCTGAATTGGATACTCGCATCCAGCAGGTGGAGGTGGATATTCTGAAGCGGCGCGGGTTCCAGCCGCCTTGGGAACGGTATTAATCCCGCGCGAGTTTTATCTGGGCATGATGGTAGGGGCACGACATTGTCGTGCCCTTACGTGTTGCTTGGGGTTAATGAATACCTTTTTCAAACTCGTCAATTGCCTGAATTTGGTCTGAAATTAGGGCGCATTGTTCGAGTAGAGATAGGTCAAGTTCTGGCAATAACTCACTCGCTGTGAGCTGTTCGTACCCGTGAGTTGAGAAAAATACTGTTGGTGTTTCTTCCCGTAAATGGTAGAGCTTGAGACGATTAATTTCCCAAAGCCAAACCTCAGCCACTCCCAATCGTCGGTAGGTTTCTAGCTTGTCAATGCTGCCACTGGTAATAATTACTTCTATAGCTAGGTCTGGGATATTTTTTTCTTCTCCAATGCAGTAGCATTCATCAGGTTCTGCTCCAACTTTTTTGAGTTTGTTCCTGATAGTAGTACTCCCCATTGGAGTGTGTTGAATTCGTTTTCTGATGAGATAGAACTCTATCAGTGTAGCCAGACGTTTTTTGAGTTTTTCATGTCTTGCGGACGGCGACACGATTTCTAGGACTCCATCCAAGTAGGTGATGCGGTAATGAGAGTTGTTTTCCAGTTTGGTTAGTAAGGCTTCATAGATTTGCCAACTCACGCTGCTGGTGGTGAACCTCTCTTCTGGATCGTCAATTCCTGCAAGTTCTGGCTCGTCAATGAGTTCTTTGAGATTGCTAACCATTGTCTGGGTATCGCTCCAAAAACTCTTCAAGTGATAGTTTCAGTATGGCGTGAATCCTGGCGATCGCTATCCCCACCAGTATCTACACTTCGGAGACGGGTGGGCATTGCCCACCCTACAGTTTGGGAGCGGTATTAATCCCGTTTAGTTTTAATCTCCGCATGATGGTAGGGGCACGACATTGTCGTGCCCTTTCAGCTTCCGTCTAGAAGTTAGACAAGAGTATCGCCGTTTTCCTCAACCCACTTTGCAAGTCGAACGCGATAGGCTTCTAAAGCTTCCTTTGCCTTAATTCTGGCAAAGAACTCTTGTCGCAACCTCTCGATATACGCCTCTTTTGTCCTCCTATCCTTAACCTCATGAAGGGGGATTCCATGCTTCTGGCAAATCTCCTTAAGCTTGTAGGCTCTCGAAGTAGGTAGCAGCTTGTAGAAGGGTATTGTGAGAATATCTCCATTGCTGCCCCAAAAGCGGCGGGGAAACTTGGGAGGCGTAGGCTTGGGTTTTCTCGGATTCATTGTTTGTTAAAAGTGTTTGTTATCTAATCCCAACTTAGCAAACTCAACAATAATCAGTCCTATAGCGTTTACCGTTCTTGCCGTGTACGGTTTTCCATCTTTAGTGAAAGCCAAAAAAAAAGGACGATCGCACCCAAAAAAACGATCGCCCAACGCCAACACGAACTAAATGGAAGTAGCCACAAAAAAACTTATCCTCTAATCATCACCTCCCGTAGGGACTTGAAAACGGAATCTCTTCTTGCACATAGGGCTGAGGCGGTTTACCTCTTGGTTTCAGCTTGTCAATCTCCGCAACAATCCGCGCCGAAATCCTCGGACTGAGCCGATGAATGTGCGCCACAGCTTCATCCAGGCACAGGGTCAGGTCAGCATTTCGCTGTTTCAAGACCGCGATTTCCTGTTCGAGCTGTTGAATTCTTACTTCCTGGATTGCTTGTGTTGAATAGGCTTGGGGTTCAGTGCGAACCGCATAATATCGTGCTCCTCGTTCTGCCATTTCCTTAACTCGGTAATTAAGTAATTAAGTAAGAAGTGGCAAAGCTTCGCCGTACTAGCTTTGGCTATTTCTCGAAAGCATAACGATCTGCGCTTCGCAGCAGCGCTTCGCTATCACAGCCCGTGTGCCGTCACACGAGACACTGCCTCAACTAGGTCTTCTATGGCCTGCAAGCCAATGCCCCTTTAGGACTTATTCCAGCGCTGGAGCGATCTGCGCTTCGCAGCAGCGCTTCGCTATCGCTTTCGGGATAGTCCACCCGCTAGCGAAGGTCGATATCCTGTCTAGGATATCTAGATTAAACATAACATCCTGGCGCTAAAACTGTAAAGTTAATCTTGCTATCCTAGACAGGATGTTCCTCATGACCGAAAAAGATGCCAAAAGCCAAGCACTCAGAGTACGGAGAAATCAAGAAGGACGCGCACTTCTCTCTGACTCCTACAAGCATCGAGGGTTTGGACAAGATGGCGCGGTACAGGAAAATCTCTCGGTCAGAACTGGTGGAGAAAATCGGTCGTGGTCTGATTCCAGTTGCAGCCCCAGAGGAACAGCGTTTGGGGGAATCTTACGCCAACTGATTGAGGAAGCAGACGAGCAGTTGGCTTATCACGAGTTGCAAATCAAAAAGGTGAAACAAAGACGCGAACAGTTGCTGAAGTTGTACGAGGAGCAGCAACAAGAAGCTGGTGAGGACGACTCTTAACCAGAAGAACCTGATTAGTAACTTATTTGACCCTTCTTCTCACGGGTAGAGCCTGAAATGTACTATGGAAGCGTGATTTCGAGTTCAAAAACCCCAAGCGACGTGAGCAAACGAGTCAATTTAACGCTTCCTGACATTGTTTATGACGAATTGGAAGCTTGGGCTGAATACCAAGGCAGACCAGTCGCCAATCTAGCCGCTTATCTAGTGGAGTCTTCTATCAGGGAAGCTAAGGAAAAAGGGGAATTTAAAACGTTGAAGGATAAAGAATCTCAAAAAGGCGAATAAAGACCAGCTTCTGCTGACCTATTCTCTAAATGTTTGCTACACATAGAGTTCTTACTCCCCCCTTGATAAGCCGGAGCTAAGCGTGAGGAGGTTGGGGGGGTAAAAGATACTACTAAAAAGCGCCCCCCTTTCAGGGAGCGCTCTTTATTGATTTAGGGATTGTTTTTTGCTAGAAGCGAGTTCTTAGCCGTTGATAACCGGAGCGGTTAGAGCTACAGGAGCAGCAACACCCGCTGCCAAGTCGAGGGGGAAGTTGTGAGCGTTACGCTCGTGCATTACTTCAAATCCCAAGTTAGCGCGGTTGAGTACATCAGCCCAGGTGCCAATCACGCGACCTTGAGAGTCGAT
>JAMPKV010000036.1 GCA_039962225.1 Microcoleus sp. AS-A8 | reverse complement strand
CTTTTAAAGTTTCTTCCGGTTCTATTATGTCAATTTTGACGACCCCTGACATGGAAAACTTATTCTCCTTAATTCTCATAACTAAGTGTAGCAATGTTTAATGAAGTTGGTATAAGTCCAATGAACTGATTGGAGTGCAATCTGTACAACCGTTGCAACTTTGGGGATACACGAATCGAGCGATCGCATCTATATCTATAAATGAAGTGGCGCACCCGCCGTTGGGTACGCCTGATTTCCATACAAAGCAAACACAAAAAGTAGAGACGTTTTGACCGAACGTCTTTACTTCCATCCAGCGCGATCCATCACCTTAACCGCTTCTGGATTCTTTTCACCGTAAGCAACAACTTTGAGATTCGACTCTTTAAAATTCCCAAAGCTAGCAACCGTAGGATTCGGCTTTAAGCCTGAAACCACGGGATATTCGTAACTACCATTAGCAAAGATTTCCTGTGCCTCTGGAGTCGCTAAGTACTCAACAAATTTGATGGCATTTTCCTTATGGGGAGCTTTAGCAGCAACACCAGCCCCACTAATATTAATATGAGTGCCGCCCTCGTTTTGATTCGGGAAGAAAACCGCAACTTGGGAAGCCGTTTTTTGCTCTTGGGCGTCTTTTGAATCCTTTAGTCGCCCGACATAGTAATGATTCACGATCGCAACATCACATTGACCAGCTGCCACCGCTTTGATTTGTGCTGTATCATTGCCTTCCGGTGGACGGGCAAAATTACGCACTAAGCTTTTTGCCCATTCCTCAGTCTTTTCAACACCCTTGCTTTCAATTTTGGAGGCGACGAGAGACTGATTATAAATATTCTCGGAACTGCGGACACAAACCCGCCCTTTCCATTCGGGCTGGGCTAAGGCATCATAGGTCGATAGTTGGTCGGGTTTTACTTTATCTTTGTTATAAACAATTACACGCGCCCGCTTTGCCAAGCCAAACCAGTATCCTTCGGGACTACGCAGATTTTCGGGAACCGCCGACTCTAGTTTGGTGGAGGAAATCGGTTGTAAAGCCCCTTCCTTTTGTGCTCGCCAGAACCCACCTGCATCAACAGTAATCAATACATCCGCTGGGCTATTTGCCCCTTCACTCTTGATTCGTTCAATCAGTTCGTCGGCTTTGCCTTCAATCAGATTTACCTTGATACCCGTCTGTTTGGTGAAGTTTTGGTACAGCGCATTATCGGTATCGTAGTGACGGGATGAGTACAGGTTAATTTCGCCTGCATTGGCGTTATTCCCCGTTGCTTTCTTTGCCTCCCCGTCTGCTTTGGGTGCCTCAGAGGAACATCCAACCGCACTCAAGAGTGCCAAGCCAGAGAAGAGGGCAACTACACTGCGTCTAGTAACGTTCATTCGCGATCGCTTTCTCCTCGTAACGTTCTCGATGAATGAATGGACTCAAGTCAACGACTTGACTTGAGTATTGTACCGTTAATGCAATAAATTCTTAATAGATTGATGCTAAATTTTCCTGGGAAAAGCGCGACATTCCGTGGAGGTAAGGTGTGAGCTTGCTCCTAAAGCTCATGGCTTGAACCTGAGTTCGATAGATGGGGTTTTTAGGTAGGAGGTAGTTGATAAAAATAACTTTCTTCTAACACCTGTAGGGCTTGCCGGCTCCAAAGCCCCTATTCTGGACTCTTATCTAGATGGACAATCGGGGACGTACCCCATAATGCCGATAATGCCAGTAATCCCGAAGAATTTTGTTATGGTCAAAACACAGATTACTAGGAGTATCCCAAGCGTGAAAAATCCCTAAATTTTTAGCATCATCAGCCGCTAGAGGCTCCCCTTTTCCAGTTGCAATAAACACAACACTTAAAGTATGTTGCCGGGGGTCGCGGTTGGGGTCTGAATACACATGAAACTGCTCAATCAGCTCAACTGCCAAACCAATTTCTTCCTGAGCTTCTCGCACCGCCGCCGTTTCCACCAACTCCCCATAATCCACAAATCCACCCGGAATCGCCCAACCTAAGGGAGGGTTTTTGCGTTCGATCAAAATAATCGGTCGATGGGGTCGGTCTACTAACTCAATAATGATATCAACGGTGGGAACAGGATTTCGGTAGGTCACGAGCTGAGCCAATAAATCTATCGCATGTCGCACTCAGCATAACTGGAGTGGTGAAGACAAATCTAGTCCCAAGTGTTAATTGAGGTTATCACAATCACATGACTTGGGAATGATCCTTAATCCGTCTCTACCGTGATAGTGTCTTAAAAATTGCTTCCTCTGATATTTGCTTATGCCGTTTCCCAGATCCAGTGGTATTCTACTTCATCCGACTTCCTTACCCAGTCGCTTTGGTATTGGTGACTTAGGCTTAGAAGCTTATAAATTTATTGATTTTTTAGCACAGAGTGACCAGCAACTGTGGCAAATCTTGCCTTTAGGACCCACGGGATATGGTAACTCTCCTTATATGTGTTATTCCTCAATGGCGGGAAATCCGCTGTTGATTAGTCCAGAAAAACTGCAAGCTCAGGGGCTACTAACGGATGAAGATTTTGCCAATCTGCCGGAGTTTCCCCTTGACCGTGTAGATTATGAGCGGGTGAAGCAAACGAAGATGCCGATGCTTCGTAAAGCCTGCGATCGCTTCCAAGCGAATGCCTCAGAAGTGGAAAGAAAGCAATTTTCAGGGTTTTGTGACGCGACAGCGAGCTGGCTGGAAGATTATGCTTTGTTCATGGCGCTGCATGACACCTTTGAGGGCACAAGCTGGCATACTTGGGAACCAGAAATTGCCAAGGCTCAGCCAGAGGCGATCGAGAAGTGGCGGCAAAAGTTAAGTGCCCAAATCTATTTCCACCAATACTTGCAGTTTGAATTCTTCCGCCAGTGGTCGGAGTTAAAGCAATACGCCAACTTGCATCATATCCAGATTATCGGTGATATCCCGATTTATGTCGCGCACAATAGTGTGGATGTCTGGGCGCATCGGGACATTTTTGCGATTGATGAACAGACCGGTGAACCCGCTTTGATGGCAGGGGTTCCCCCCGATTATTTCAGTGCAGATGGTCAGTTATGGGGCAATCCGGTTTACAAGTGGGAAGCTTTACAGCAAGATAACTTCCGATGGTGGGTGCAACGCTTTCAGGCCACACTGGATTACGTAGACATTGTCCGGATTGACCATTTCCGAGCGTTTGAGTCTTACTGGGTGGTTGAACAAGGCGCAACGACAGCCAAGAATGGCAAGTGGGTTGAGGCACCGGGAGATGCATTTTTTCAGGTACTTCAAGACAAAGTGGGCAATTTGCCAATTATTGCTGAGGATTTAGGCATTATCACGCCCGAAGTGGAAGCATTGCGCGATCGCTTTGAGTTTCCCGGTATGAAGATTTTACAGTTTGCTTTTGGTGGAGGCCCTGGTAATCCTTATTTGCCTTTTAACTATGGGCGTAATTATGTCGCTTATACGGGTACTCACGATAATGACACAACAGTAGGCTGGTTTAATCAGCTTTCACAACAGGAAAAAGATAGTTTATTACTTTACTTAGGGAGTATTAGCGCTGATGGCATCCAGTGGGATTTAATTCGCGTTGCTCTCAGTAGTGTAGCCAATCAAGCAATTATTCCAGTGCAAGATCTTTTAGGTCTGGGTACAGAAGCTCGGATGAACTTTCCGAGTAAAGGGGAGGGTAATTGGGAATGGCGCTATCGACCCGATGTGTTGACCGGGGAATTACGCGATCGCCTCAAAACCCTAACTTACAGTTACGGTCGTGCCCCCATCCGTTCTTAAATATTAGTTGTTAGTTTCTAGCTGTTAAATGAATAACCTAACAACTAAAATCTAACAACGTTTTTAAGAATTAGGATTCGCAGCAAACGTAACTTCCTGAACCTCATAGGGGGCACCCATCTGCTTGGCGGATTCATTATTAAACTCCACCAAGACGCCCCCAGCATTGCCCGCTCGTACAATTAGTGTTTTATCTGCCACCCAAGTGCGATTGCTTCCTTCGGGTAAGGTGCCCTCAAACTCTGTTTTCCCGTCTGCAACGATTCGCAACCAGGACTGAGCTTTGAGGGTAACGCGCACTTGGACAGGCTTTCCATCTTGGCTGCGCTGCGTGACTTCAGCCGCTTTGGTGGGTTGTAATTTTTGTGGCGGCTTCCGCTGAGCAGATGGGCTGGGTGTTGGGTATTGTGGTGCTTGCTGCGTTTCGGCGTCATATCGACTCAATCCACCTTCCAGAGCCGAACGCCGAACCACCAACGATAAGCCACTGACCGCGCCAACGACCAGGAACACATAAACTAAGTAAAGATGAATGGGTCGCAGTTGAGACGCTGGTAAGTGCCGCCAAACGGGCTTGACAATCTGTAGAGCTGAGCCTGTCGGAAAAGCACTCGCAAACTCTGCCCCATTTAGACCCAGAGCCTCTGCAAAGCGCTTAATAAACCCTTTAATATAAACTGGCTCTGGCAATTCTTCGAGCCTACCTTCTTCAATCGCATTCAATAAGCGTGCTTGAATTCGAGTTTGAGCCGCCACTTCTTCTAGGGGGATAGACTGTTCTGTGCGGAACTGGCGGAGGCGAGATCCCAGTTCTTCTAGTTTCTCGACTTGTTCTTGTGGGAAATAGCGTTTGTTCTCCTTCATATCCTGTACTCCTTCATATCTGCTGGCACTTTTACTGATGGTAGGTGGACTCGGCTTTTGAGAAAACGTATTTCAAAATCATTCAGGTAACGGTAGTGACCGCTAGGGAGTACCGGCCCACCTTGGGGTTCTAGTTGAATCGGCCCAATTGCAGTGCGGTGCAGATGAATCACTGGATAGCTTAGCAGTTCGGCGACACGACGAATCTGCCGATTTCTCCCCTCTGTTAACACAATTTCCAAGAGTGTATCCTCGACCCCATGCTGAAGTACCCGCACTTGAGCAGGTAAGGTTTTTTTTCCTAACAGGTCAACACCCTGACGCCAAACTTGTAAAACGGATTCAGGTGGATGACCCTGCACCCAAACATAATAAGTCTTTGGAACGTGATGACGAGGATGAGTGAGGAGAAATGTCAGCGTCCCATCATTGGTCAGGAGGAGTGCACCCGTTGATTGGGCGTCCAATCGTCCAACTGGATGGATACCCTGATCTTGAGAGAGAGCTTTCGGCAAGAGGTCAAGAATTGTAGGACGATTGTGAGCATCTCGGCAAGTGGAAACAACACCAAGGGGTTTATTGAGCAATAGGTAAATCGATTGAGGGCGGTTATTCGGTTTGACCCGTTTGCCATTCACTTCAAGTACATCTGTTTCAGGATTGGCTTTTTGTCCCAGATGCACCACGGTGCCATTGAGTCGAACCTGTCCGGCTTCGATCATTTTCTCAGCTTGACGCCGTGAGGCTATCCCCCACTGGGAAAGAATTTTTTGTACTCTTTCTTCCATAATGATCCGACGACGGTATGAGCATTTACCTCTAGAGAAGGGCGATGCACCGGGCGAGCTACTAAGCGAGCAAGGGAGAACCTGCTAGAGGAACACCGATGACGTGCATAGCGTCGCCTATGCCTGGATCGACCTGACTCGACTATGTACAAATATTACAAGAATGGGGTTAACTGCAAGTACTCCATTTTTTTTGTACAAACAGCTCATGTCGGTGGCATAATTACTTACTCTCTCACCATCATAGAACTTACACCGTGCGGCAATGACTCGATGTGTCTGGGAAGGGGACTTGTGACGCTGGACAAGCCAAATCAGCAGGATGAGGCAACGAGCCGACTTCTCCCTTGTCTTTCGGGTTAGCTCACTCTTTCATCCTTAAATCCCCTTCTCGTTGAAACATTTGAGGCAATAACTAAGTATGTCAGTTGCACAAGTATCACAAAAGCTTCTGACATACTAGGCAAAATCGGTGAAAAAGTTGTCAAGAAAACTTCTGTTCTATAAGTCCTATTCGTTTTGAGGTGCTAATGGACGTTGAAACACCAACAACGTTGAAGTCCAAAAAAAGTCGGATTATCAGTAAAGTGTTATCACCAGCCGTTCAGCTATGGCTGCGATCGCAAGTCGAACAAGTTGAAACCTTAGAGTTTAAGATTAGTGGGGGCGATCGCCAAATCCTCTCCGGTCACATCCCCACGGTTTCCATCACAGCCAATCGTGCGGTGTATAAAGGGCTACATCTGAGTCAACTTGAGCTAGAAGGGACAGGCATTCGAGTCAACCTGAGTCAGGTGATTAAAGGCAAACCCCTGCGCCTCTTAGAACCAGTACCCGTGGGGGGTCAGATGCTGATTTTAGCAACTGACCTTGCAGCCTCCCTTCAGGCACCAATGCTCTCCAACGCTGTAGCTGAGTTCCTCAGTACATTGCTCAAATCGGATGGAATTCCTAATTCAGTTGATGATTTAAAAGATCGACAAATTAGCTGGCAACAGGTTGATATTAATGAGGGTCAGTTAACCGTCTTTGGCACCTTAACAGATGCGTTACTTCAGGCAACGCCAGTCGTCATTCGCGCCGGTCTGCAACTGGCAAGCCCTCAAGTTCTGATGCTCAACCCCCTACAGATTCAGCTATCACCAACCTCTGTGCCCTTAATCTTAGATGGCTTCCAGGTTGATTTAGGTTCACAAGTCGTTCTTCAGGAACTTGCTCTAACATCTGGACAGCTAGTGTGTCGCGGACGCCTGATGGTGCTTCCCTAAAAGGCTTTCTCAAATACGATCGCACATCTCCTGTTCGGTCTTTTGGCAGGGGATGTAGATTGATAGCTTGTCAATTTTAGAGAGATGTAACTGACTCAGAGCATAGGGTATTGGCTACAACATTCTCATGCAAAAACCCCCATCTAAAATTTTGAGTGAAGTCTAAGTAATCATTAAACCGACTTTAAACCAAGCCCGATCGCAGAGCCACAACCGCTGCCTGAACTCGGTCATCAACCGATAGTTTATTCATAATTCCTCGGACATGAGTCTTAACTGTATTGGCGCTGAGGTAAAGCTTTGTGGCAATTTCTGGATTACTGTAGCCCTCAACAATGAGTTTTAAGACTTCCAATTCTCGCTGGGACAAATTGGCAATATTCCCACTGGGAGAAGGTGGGGTAAGATGCTGGAGTACTTGACGACCAATCTGGGGGTCTAGGTAAGTAGCTCCTTCTGCGGCCGCGGCAATCGCCTTTAGCAAGCGATCTACACTAGCTCCCTTAATGCAATAGGCATCTGCACCACTAGAAAGCGACGCAATAATTTCCTGATCCGTGGTGTGAGAGGTTAGCATTACCACTCTAACGTTCGGCAGTGCCGCTTTAATTTGTTGAGTGGCGGCAATGCCATCTAAACGCGGCAAACCAATATCCATGACAATCAGATCGGGATTCAATCTTTTTGCCGCTTCTACGCCCATGTAGCCGTCTTCAGCTTGCCCCACAATCGTAATTTGGGGATGAGCTGTTAATGACTGCTCTAAACCCAGTTGCATCATGGGGTCATCTTCGACAATCAAAACTCGCAGGGGTGTGAATTCAGTCGGCAAATCTAGAGATGGCGGAGTTTCAGATGGCATAGTTGGTGGAAAGCGGCAATCCAGTCGAATCCTTATTTTACAAACATCACAGGGCTATAGCCTTAAGAAACATTGAAGCTTATGGGCTTCCACCCCTGTTAAATACCTTTAGTCATCCGCCCGAATAGCTGCCATACCTAACTATGTAAAGAAATGTAACAGTTATGCCGTCATAGTGGTTTAATGTCTTGACAGCGTCTGAATAACCCGATAAGCTTGCATAGCATACCCGGGTAAAACGATTGAAATTATATGCAAGACAAGCAAAAGGTTACATTGTATCTCCCTCCAGGACTCCACCGCCAGCTCAAAATTCGAGCAGCTGTTGACTCCGAATCCATGTCGGGCATGGTAGAACGAGCAATTGTTTTCTATCTACGTCACCCGGAAGTGGTCGAGGAGGTAGAAGCATCCTACGGGAACTCCCACCGGGTATATGCCTGTCCAGAATGCTCTAGCTCTGTAGTCCTCCAAGATGGAGAAATGGTTTCCCTGAAAAATCAGCCCAGTATTCTGGCCGAAGATATTTCAGTGGAAAAGGTGCGCGAGGAAGTAGGTTCTCCTACAGGCGCGCAGGGAGAAGAGGAATTAGTTCCTTGTTAATCTTGCCAGCCAAAGAGCTGACTGTGTTGCTCTTTTGATGATGCTTGAGCAGTAGTTGCGCCGTCTCTAAACTAGGTCGATAGTCATGCAAGAAGAGATCAGTATTCTCATTCAAGCTCAATACCCTCTAATCTATCTCGTGACTTCTGAGGAAGAGCGGACAGAGCGAGTAATAGCCAAGATTGCTCAAGAAGCAAAATCACCCCAACGGCGTGTTTTCATCTGGACTGTTACTCACGGAATAGTTGAGTATGGTCAAGCACGACACATCACCCAGCACAACACTGTCTCTCCGGAAGCAGCAATCCAATGGGCTATTCAGCAGAAAGAAGCCGGTATATATATCTTTAAAGATTTACATCCCTTTATTGATTCACCAGCGACAACTCGGTGGTTGCGGGATGCGATCGCTAGCTTCAAGGGTACACAGAAAGCCATTATTCTGATGTCCCCCATGCAGCAGGTTCCCATTGAGTTGGAGAAAGAAGTCGTTGTGATCGACTACCCTTTGCCAGACCTCTCTGAGTTGAACCAAGTGCTGTCTCATCAGCTAGAACAGAGCCGAACCCGTCGTCCTACAACCGAAACACGGGAGAAGCTTCTGAGAGCTGCATTAGGCTTAACGCACGATGAAGCGGAAAAGGTTTATCGCAAAGCCTATGTAAAATCTGGGCGTCTCACAGAAGGCGAAGTGGATATCGTCCTTTCTGAGAAAAAACAGCTTATTCGCCGCAACGGAATTCTAGAGTATATTGAAGAAGATGAGACCCTTGATGCGATTGGAGGCTTAGAAGAGCTGAAGCGGTGGCTGCAACAGCGCTCCAATGCCTTCACTGAGCGGGCAAGAGAATATGGCTTGCCCCAACCGAAAGGGATGTTAATTTTAGGGGTGCCGGGATGTGGCAAGTCTCTGATTGCCAAAACTACGTCTCGTCTCTGGGGTCTACCACTGCTACGTCTAGATATGGGTCGGGTTTATGATGGCTCAATGGTGGGTCGGTCAGAGGCCAACCTCCGCAATGCCCTCAAGACAGCAGAATCGATTTCACCCGCGATCTTGTTCATCGATGAGTTAGATAAGTCCTTTGCTGGCAGCAGTGGTTCTTCTGACTCGGATGGAGGTACCTCAAGCCGCATCTTCGGTTCCTTCCTAACCTGGATGCAAGAGAAGACTTCACCTGTGTTCGTCATGGCAACAGCGAACCGAGTGGAGCGTCTACCGGGGGAATTCCTTCGTAAAGGTCGTTTTGATGAAATCTTCTTCGTCGATTTACCGACAGCGGAAGAGCGGCAGCAAATCTTTAGTATTCACCTAAGTAAGCGGCGTCGAGAAATTGCTCGCTTTGATCTGGATCAGTTGGCTAAGGTTTCCGAGGGATTCTCTGGAGCAGAAATTGAGCAAGCTATAATCGCTGCAATGTATGAGGCATTTGCTCAAGACAGAGAATTTACCCAACTGGATATCATAGCCGCCATCAAAGCAACTCTACCGCTTTCTAAGACAATGACCGAGCAGGTAACAGCCCTGAGGGACTGGGCTAGGCAGCGCGCGCGACCTGCGGCGTCCTCCGTTGCTGAATATCAGCGAATGGAGTTTTAAAAGGCTTTCTCCTGCTCCCAACAGGAGGAAAGGCTAGCAGATGTTGCTAGCAGTTTGACAAAAGAGCCGCGCTTGTTAAGCGGCTTCAAAGGCAAAAGTAAAACGCTACGTTGTTGTTTCTCTACTATCTCTACTGGAGGAAATCCAAATGTCTCACTTTAGCACTCTGCGTACCAAGATCACCGACGCTGAAATCCTGAAGGCTTCTCTCCGTGACCTGGGTATTTCTGTGAAGACGGAAGCTGATGTTCGTGGCTACAACGGTCAGCGCGTTCGATCTGACATCGTTGCTGTTCTGGAAGGTGAGTATGATCTCGGCTGGTCTCGCAACAGCGATGGCTCCTTTGATCTGATTGCTGACCTCTGGGGTGTTGCTAAGAAGCACAACCAAACCGAGCTGATCAACTCGATTAACCAGAAGTACGCCGTCAACAAAACTTTGGCAGAAGTCAAGCAGCGCGGCTTGCAGAATGCCAACGTTAAACTGGTTCTGCAAAAGTAGTCAATCCATCTAGGCGTTCCCAAGCTCACGGGTTGACCAATGGCAGGTTGGCCCGTTTTCTGTGCCTACTAGGCCAGTAGGCGCAGAAAACTTGAAGGGCTAATTACACCCAAAAGCAGACTCACTGTTCCCTAAAGTGTAATATAACCTGGGTTCTAAAAATTTTGGCGAATGTACAGGAGAATTCCCCGTGCGATCGCTTCCGCCATTTGGCGTTGAAAAGCCGGGGATGCCAATTTAGGGGCATCCCCGGCTCCTGTTACGTAACCGACTTCGACTAAAACAGCCGGTATAGAATTATTTCTTAAGACATAAAATCTAGCTCGCCGTACTCCCCGGTCTCGGACGTTTAGGCTCTGCAACATGCTAGAGTGAATCGCTTCAGCTAAACGCTGACTGGAAAAATAATAGGTCTCGACTCCATTAACATCAGGGCGGCGTAGACTAATAGAATTAGCGTGGATGCTGACAAAAACATTGGCACGCGCTTGCCGCGCCATTTGAACTCGTCCTTCAAGACTAATAAAGCGATCGTCTGAGCGGGTCATGACGGCCTGAATACCCTGTTGCTGCAACAGTGCTGCGACCTGTTGAGAAATGGGCAAAATCACATCTTTCTCCCGCAATCCACCGATCCCAATTGCTCCGGGGTCTTTGCCGCCGTGACCGGGATCGATCATCACAACAATACGACTGTTTGGCACACGAGCAAAGGAGTCAGGCGGCAACGTCCGAACAGGCGGTGGTACAGGAATTGAGGTCGTGGGAGGGAATACGGGTCTAGAGGGTCGCAGTTGCAGCGATAAAAGTTGGTCAGTGAGTTGATTGAGTTCTCCAATCTGGCCACCATTACTAGGTTTGACGAGAATAACTACCGTGCGTCGATCTTGCTGTCGGACTAGTACCTGTGATAAAAGACTTCTTGCGTCTAATTGAGGCCCCCTGACTGGGTCAGCCAGTTGGGCATTAGGGATAATAATCTGATAAGTATTGGCTCTGGCATCCCAACGGCTGGTTGCCCTCACCCTCTGGTCAGCCCGAATCACCAATTGGGTACCCTCATTAACCAATTCAACCGCTTGAATGCTTGCGAGGCCACGGGTAGGTGTCGTAGTTTCAGTTTGATTGTTAGAAGGATTAGAAGTACGGGGTGGAGGGATGACGACGACCGATTGAGAGCTTGTTCTCGGTGTTGTCGTTATTCGCTCAGGCGTCGGGATTTGTACCGACCATTGAGTAGGGGAAATGCCTTGAAACAGAACTTGTTGCGGATCGATGGTATAGCCTGGTGCTAACTCCACGACAATCCGAGTCATCTGGGAATTATATTGTCCGACTCGAACTTCCCGAATCCCTCCGCCGACAGGCTGGTTCATCGTTGGACGCCCCAAAGTTGTACCCGGTAAATCGATAATCAAACGATTGGGGTTGGCATAAAGTTGGGCTTTGGGTTGAACACTGCCGTCTGTTGTAAAGAGCAGTTGGTTCTGTTTAGCATCAAAACGCCAGAGCAGAAGCCTTGCCGCTTCAGCAGGAGATGACCAGAGAAAAATGCTCGACAAACACGGAAGTAGCAGTAGCCACTGAAATTTCATCATGATTGCTCCGATTGCCAACGTTTGCTTCACCCGGATGGACTAAGAAGCGGGGAAAGGTAGACGCCCTCCGTTAGTCGCTGTCGTCTGACCCAGGTTCCAGGATTTCCAATTCTTGCGGTTTAAGTCGATAAGCACAAAAAATACGAACGAGGTAACACCTGTATTGAGAATACTGTGCAATGGACGCTGCTGCGATCAGCTTGCTCCGACAAGAAGCTATTGGCACTAAGGCGATGCGATCGCAATACTTTTCGGTTAAGACTGGATTCCTGTTACCCTGCTTTTTCCGAGGGGTTAAGAAATGTCTGGTTTCCCCCTTTTTAAGCCGGAGCGACCGCCGGAGCTCATACGAGGACTTTAGTGAGGATGAGGAGATTAAGGGGAATCTTGGGAGATTGAACATGACTAACCGAGAAGTATGGGATGCGATCGCGGTTCCTCCCTTGATCAGTATTAGTGCGACACTACGATATTAGGGGCAATAGATCGTGATTCCTCTATCCAAATTTCTGGCGGGGTTTTGAGCATGAGCGACAAAAAGGTGACCAAAATGAGATTGGAACGCTGAGAGTGACGGCCTAGATCAGGATTAATCAGAAACATGAACGCGATCGCCAAGGGGGACGCAGCCGCGTCCATCGCCCACAAACTTGAACCACTTGTTGGGGAGTCTAGCATTTTTGACTGGGAACACTTGCCTGATGGGTGGCAAGAACGAATAAATCGAGCCAACACACTACAGAATATCCCCAGTTGTATGGTTTTTCCCCATACAGTCGAACAACTGAAAAGTGTTATAACTTGCGCTGATCACAACGATTGGAGCCTCCTTCCCTGCGGGAGTGGTAGTAAATTAGGCTGGGGTGGGGTGGGTAAAGATGTTGACCTCGTGATCAGTACTGAACGCCTGAACCGGGTCATTGAACATGCGGTGGGTGATTTAACGGTTACGGTAGAAGCGGGTGTTAAACTGGCTGACTTGCAAAACCTGCTTCGCCAAGAGAATCAATTTCTTCCCCTCGACCCTGCCTATTCTCAACAGGCTACCCTCGGTGGAATTATTGCCACCGCAGATAGTGGTTCTTGGCGTCATCGGTATGGCGGGGTTCGGGATATGTTGCTGGGGATTTCCTTTGTCCGCAGTGATGGGCAACTCGCTAAAGCTGGAGGTCGGGTGGTGAAGAATGTGGCGGGTTATGACTTGATGAAGCTGTTTACAGGCTCCTATGGCACGTTGGGAATATTGACAAAAATCACTTTTCGTGTATATCCAATTCCCGAAGCGTCAGGGACTCTGGTGTTAACAGGTGAAGCCCAAGCCATTGCTGCTGTGACAAAAACCCTTTTAGCTTCTGCTTTGACGCCCACCGCCGCTGATTTGCTATCTTCTGTGCTTGTCAAGCAACTGGGTTTAAGTCAAGGCATAGGCTTAATGGTACGTTTCCAAAGTGTGAGGGAAAGTGTGCAGGAGCAATCATCCCGGTTGCTTGAGGTGGGGCAAAATTTAGGGTTACAAGGCACTGTGTATACGGAGGCTGAGGAGGTAACTCTATGGCAATCATTATCAGAAAAAATTTGGAAAGCCTCACAGGAGCCTGCGATTACTTGCAAAATAGGGGTATTACCAACAGCGGCTGTTACGACTTTGACAAAGCTGGATGCGCTAACATCCTCAACGGGATTGGGGTTAATTCATGGGAGTGGGTTGGGGCGATTACGTCTTGATCCAGGAACGGTGACGCCTCAAATTATTGTGGAACTACGACAATACTGTGAGTCTCAAGGGGGTTTTCTGACGGTTTTGGAGGCACCGATTTCGTTGAAGCAGCAGCTAGATGTTTGGGGTTACAAAGGCAATGCGCTGAATGTTATGCGCCAAATTAAGCAACAGTTTGACCCGAAAAATATTTTGAGTCCTGATCGGTTTGTGGCGGGGATTTAAGAGACAAACCACTCCAGGCACGGAGAACACGGAATTAAGAGATTAGAAAGAGAGAGAATATGCAAACTTTACCAGAGGGTGTCACTCAATCAATTGAGTCAATACCAGAATCAGTGAGTGGTTTTGATGCTCAACATCCTCCTGAACAGAAATTAATAGATACTTGTGTTCACTGTGGGTTTTGTTTATCGACTTGTCCGAGTTATCGGGTGATTGGCAAGGAGATGGATTCTCCTAGAGGTCGGATTTATTTGATGGATGCGATCAAGAATGGTGAGGCATCTCTGGGTGAGGCTACAGCGCAACATTTTGATTCTTGCCTTGGGTGTCTGGCTTGTGTAACGACTTGTCCTTCTGGTGTCCAATACGATAAGTTAATTGCGGCGACTCGGCCTCAGGTTGAACGAAACTATCCGCGTAGTTTACCCGACCGATTGATCAGAACTCTGATTTTTAATCTATTTCCCTACCCCGGACGCCTACGCCCCTTTCTACTGTTTCTTTATGTCTATCAGAAATTAGGATTGCAGAAACTTGTTCGTTCTACGGGTTTGTTGAAGAAAGTATTCCCTCGTTTGGCGGCAATGGATGCAATTTTGCCGCAAATTACGCTGGATTCTTTCCGAGACAATTTCCCTGATGTTATTCCGGCTCAAGGTAAGAAACGTTACCGAGTGGGGGTGATTTTGGGGTGCGTACAACGCTTGTTTTTCTCACCGGTGAATGAGGCAACTGTGCGGGTTTTAACGGCTAATGGTTGTGAAGTGGTGATTCCGAAAACGCAAGGGTGTTGTGCTGCTTTGCCGGAACACCAAGGGCAACGCGAACAAGCTCAAGCATTGGCACGACAGATGATTGATAGTTTTGCCGGGACGGATGTTGATTACATCATTATCAATGCGGCTGGTTGTGGTCATACGCTGAAGGAATATGAGCATATTTTAGAAGATGACTTAGAGTATCGGGAAAAGGCAAAAGCATTTGCAGCTAAGGTAAAAGATGCTCAAGAATTTTTGGCACAAGTGGGGCTAACCACGAAACTTTCACCGCTTACAGATGAACCACTGACGATGGTTTATCAAGATGCTTGTCACTTGTTACATGGGCAGAAAATTAGCGTCCAACCTCGGCAACTTTTGCGTCAAATTCCGAATGTAAAATTGCGGGAACCGATAGATGCAGCTTTGTGCTGTGGTAGTGCTGGGGTTTACAATATGCTGCAACCAGAGGTGGCGGATGATTTGGGACAGCAAAAAGTAGAGAATTTGCTCAATACTGGGGCGGAATTAATTGCTTCTGCTAATCCGGGTTGTTCGTTGCAAATTCAGAAGCATTTGCGGTTGAAAGGGAAGGAAGTTACTCTGATGCATCCGATGGAGTTGTTGGATTATTCAATTCGAGGGGTTAAGTTGCAGAAGTAGGAGAAGTCCTTCACATCGCTCTAACCTCACCCCTAACCCCTCTCCTTATAGGAGAGGGGAAATCAAGATTTACTTAGTCTTCTTGTGCGGCTGTCGTAACATGACAGGTATCAGAACTTGGAGTAGCCCAGAAATTGAGCTAATCAAGACGGCTACTGCCAAGATAATCTCGGCTTGGCTGTTCCCTGTTCGCATCCAAGTAGCGGGATTTTCGATGTGAGGTTGTGGAGGAGTGACTAGCTGAATGGGTTGGTTGGGTTGCTCTAGTTTTACGAGTGTTCTTGGTTGGTTGTCCATCATTTAATCCTCATCTGTTTGCGGTATCGGCTGCCGATGAGACAAGACTAAATTTTTAGATCGGTCTACCTCCAGACCAGTTGAGGACACTAATTAAGTTCCCTTTTCTGTCCTCCCGAATGCTGGGTGAGACTAGCTAGACTGTGGCTATGAATGAACCTCGTAGGGGCACGGCAATGCCGTGCCCTTACCCAAGAACAAACTGTAATGAGTCAAACGCGCAAACCCCGTGGTGTTCGGGCTACTGAAGCAGGACGCCAAAAACTTCTACAGGCGAAGGCTTCTAGACGCAACAATAAAGGCAAGCCTTGGACTTATTTTGACGTTGCTACAGCAGCCGAGGTAGATGAAAAAACAGTCCAACGGTTTTTTCGTGGCGAAGCTAAGGATAGGAATTATGCGATCGCAATTGTCCAAGCCTTAGATTTAGACATCACTGAGGTAGTCGATCCACAAGACTGGAACCCACCAGAAGAGACGGCTGAGGGTATCAACTGGCGCGAAGTTTGCGGCAAAGTCTTAGCACAGCAGCGAGAAAAGCAAAACTTCAGGCGATCAATCACTGGCAGACATTTGGGGCATGAGGCGAAAAATGTCTATGTGAAGCTGGGATTGGTGAAACCGAAGGAACAGCCTCGACGGGGTGATGAGTTTCAACCCTCGGCAGATCGAGGAATGTTGCAATATCAGCTAACCGAAAAAGAAATTGAGCAGGAGTATCAATATGATGAGTTTCTGGAACAGGTAATCGAAGGGAAAGAGAAAAATTTCACGATTGTTGGTGAACCTGGGGCTGGAAAAAGTACATGGTTAGAGCAGATTGCTCTCCATGTCGATAATTCAAACAAAGGCTTTCCCATCTGCATTTCTCTGGCAAGTCTGGGAGGGAAAACCCTGGAAGAATACCTATTCCAGACTTGGCTAAAGAATGCGCTGCTGATTTCTCAGTGTGATGTAGGCATTACCTCAGCACAAAAGAAGCTAGAGGAATTGTTCAAGAGTGGCAAGGTGTGGCTGCTGTTGGATGGGGTGGATGAGATGAGGGCAGATGAATCACCTCTACAGGCAATTGCTACCCAGCTAGAAGGATGGGGAGATTTGGCGCGAGTGGTGCTAACCTGTCGCTCAAATGTTTGGGAAGCTCACCCCAATGCACTACTAAATTTTGAGACATATCGCACTCTGCATTTTGATGATGAGCAGGTGGGTGATTTCATTCAACAGTGGTTTACCCAGGAAGGTAAGCCAGAATTAGGGGAACAATTAGAGACTAAGTTAGATGACGCTAGGAATGATCGCATCCGGGATTTGATTATAAATCCTTTGCGGTTGGCGATGTTGTGTGGAATTTGGTATTGCCGTCGGGGAGATTTGCCCAAGACGAAAGCCACACTTTACCAGCAATATATAGAGTATTTCTATCGGTGGAAACAACACCCACAGCTTACTGATGATTTGGATAAGCAGGAGGAGTTGCACGAAGCCTTATCGAAGTTGGCACTCGAAGCTATTGATAAGAAGTTGCCGCTACGGAAGAAATTTGTTCACAAGATAATGGGTAAATCTCTTTTTCAGGTAGCGCGTGATGTCGGTTGGCTGAATTGGGTTTACAAGGATGCTGAGACGGGTGAAGATGTCTACGCTTTCTTCCATCTCACGTTTCAGGAATATTTTGCGGCGTGTGTGATCGATGATTGGCATTTTTTCCTCAACCACAAGAACAATAACTCTAAACTGTTTCCTAATTACAAATTACTTGGAACTCTTTTTAGCCCTCAATATTTCGATTGTTTCGCAGCACAGCAAATAGGAACTTGGACAAATTTACCAAGCCATAATAATAAAAATACCAATCATTTGCTGAAACACAATGAGCCAGATTATGCATACCGCATTTTTGAACCGCAATGGAAAGAGGTGATTTTGTTATGGCTGGGGCGAGAAGGAGACAGCGAGTTTGAGAAGCACAAGGAGAAATTTATCAGGGCGCTTGTAGAGTTTGAGGATGAGTGTATGGGATTCTACTCCTTTCATGCCTATTTTCTAGCAGCCGCTTGTATTGCAGAGTTTAGGAGTTGCACCCAGAGTGATGATATTGTTGCACAGATTGTTGAGTGGAGCCTGGGTTATTCTGAGGACAATCCTATTGGACAGGCAGCTATGGCAGCACTGTCAGAGACTGACTGCGTAAGAGTATATAACTACCTAGATAAGCTGGAAGAGTCGAGTAAGGATGATTTGGATGATGATCCTAGTGTAATGAAAAAGGAAGCTATTACTTTAGCCTACGCACTTTTGGATGGCTATAACCCAGATGAGCTTTGGGAAGACGACTTTATTGGTGATAATTTTCCAAATCAAAATGCGGATTTAAGTATAGAAATAGAAGAAATTCCGGCTGACAACTTGAAAGCTATTAATGATGATATTAATGTTCTGATTGAGCTACTTCACTATAGGCTGCATCGAGCCACTATGATGGATGCTGCTTTAAGGTTGGTAAATATTCTGCCAAACCACCGATTAAGAGAAACGGTTAAAGACTTAAAGAACTGCCTAACTACAGAACAGTTCCTTGAAAGTCCAACCCACGGACAGCCTTTCGCAGGCTACGAAAATAAGTTCTATCGTTTCAAATGCTGCTATAAAGTTCTATTGCACTGCGCCCAAAACATGACCTACCTAGACTTCTATCAAGCTTGGATATTGGACGACCATTGATTAGAGGAGTAAGATTAGCGATCGCCTTGAAGATATTGTCGAGTGGATTCATCGAATGGTCTTGGGAAGTTAACCCCAATCCTGCGTTAGAATTATGCCGAATAACAAACAGAGAGGAGATATGACTGAAATTATCCTAGATGAAACCAAACTCAAAGAACTGCTGAAACTAGCCATCATTGAGGTATTTCAAGAGCAAAAAGAATTATTTTCTGATTTATTGGCAGAAGTCATAGAAGAAATAGCCCTAGAGAACGCTATCAAAGAAGGTGAAAATACTGAGCCAGTCAGCCGCGATGCAATTTTTAAGCTTCTGGAACGTCAAGAATGAACGTAGAGTTTAGAAAAAGCTTTGAGAAAGATTTAGGCAGTATTCGGGATGTCACATTACTGCAAAGAATTACGGCAGTCATTGAAGAAGTGGAAACTGCCGAAAATTTAAGTGAGGTAACGAATATCAAGAAACTCAAAGGAGACGGTGCTTATTATCGTATCCGAGTCGGAGACTACAGAATTGGTATTACAGTAAATGAGGATACAGTCATTTTTGTTAGAGTCCTCCATAGGAAAGATGCTTACAGGTACTTTCCCTAAAATACAACGGAGGTACACCTCTTTTACCCCACGTCCAATTACCAATGATGCTGAGTTAGTCGCTACCCAGAATCAGATTAATTCTATTTTGGATAAGGGCAAGCTCACGCAAGACGATCGCGACTACCTTAAGGTACTTGGCACTCTCGTCTATGATTATGAAGACAAAAACGAGCCAATGCCTGTTATAAAGGGTGTTGAACTCCTCAAAGCCTTGCTAGAGGAATCCAATCTTCAGCCAAAAGATTTAACCTCCATCTGCCAATCTGAATCTATTGTTTTAGATATCCTCAATGGAAAACGAGAACTCACAGCTAGTCACATAAAAGAACTGGCTGCTTTCTTCCACATCTCCCCTGCTGCATTGTTTGAGTAGAGCTTTCAAGGGAGTGCGATCAGCTTTGCTGGTGCCGTAGGCGATCGCACACAACAGAAAACGCGATCGCATCTCTTACGCCTTCAATCCCTCGGATGTACCCCTCAATTCGAGGGGTTAAGTTGAAACGATAAATCTTCCCCTGCCTCCTGCTATTTTCTTAGGAGCTCTACGATAGATTAAACTGGGCGGTGTTTCGCATAGGCTCACACATAGAGGCGTACCTTGCGATTAAGCGCCGAGCAGCATTAAGAATTATCAAAGTTGTTGACTTTTGTATGCAAGTTACCCCAGATATTGCCCCAACAACACCAACGTCATCGGTAGAGACGATCGCTCTGGACGTTACAGGCATGAGATGTGCAGGCTGTGTCAGTATTGTGGAACGTCAACTGAGCCAGCATCCCGGCGTTGTTTCCGCCCGCGTCAATTTGGTTACTGAGGTGGCAGTTGTCGAATGCGAAACGGGTACCGTTGATCCAACCTCAATCGCACAACAGTTAACAGCTAAAGGTTTTCCCTCTCAACCCCGCGCTCAAGCAGGCAAGATGCCTGCAACAGAGGATACCCGAACCCCTGCCGAGAGACACCAACAAGAAGCTAGAGAGCAAGTTCGTCGATTAGCGATCGCCACCGTCCTAATCTTCCTCTCCCTCATCGGGCATATCGGTCATTGGATGGATGCGCCGATGCTGCCGGTGTTGAGTAATATCTGGTTCCACTGGGGACTGGCAACTCTGGCGTTACTAGGGCCAGGGCGTCCCATTATCATCGATGGCTGGAAGGGTTTATGGCATCAAGCCCCGAACATGAACACATTAGTAGGGTTGGGGGCACTCACCGCTTACACGGCAAGTTGTGTCGCCTTATTCTTTCCCCAACTGGGATGGGATTGCTTCTTCGACGAACCAGTGATGATGTTAGGCTTTATCCTCTTGGGTCGTACCTTAGAGCAACGCGCAAGACGACGTGCCGCCTCGGCGTTTGAGTCATTGTTGGCACTCCAGCCCAAGGTAGCGCGTTTAATCGGCAAATCCACATCAACCGCTACCTCCCCTAGCAAGGGTAAGGGAGAAATTGAACAACTAGGAATCGAAATTCCCGTCGAGCAAGTCCGGGTGGGAGAGTGGTTACGGGTGTTGCCTGGGGAAAAGGTACCTGTAGACGGTGAGGTGATGACGGGTCAGTCTTTGGTGGATGAGTCGATGCTGACAGGGGAACCGATCCCAGTCTTGAAGCAACCCGGAGACCCCATAACGGCGGGTACCTTGAACCAGTCCGGTGCGATCGCACTGAAGGCCACTCGCACGGGTGAAGAAACCACGTTAGCCCAGATTGTCGCCCTCGTTGAAGAAGCTCAAACTCGTAAGGCACCAGTACAGAAACTCGCCGATACAGTAGCCGGATATTTTACCTATGGCGTGTTGGCGATCGCATCCCTAACCTTCCTCTTTTGGTACCTTGCTGGCACAAAAATCTGGCCTCATGTCTTATCCCCAATGGCGGACATGATGGGACACGGAATGGCTCAACCGACATCGACCTCTCCTTTGCTGTTGAGTTTGAAACTAGCGATCGCCGTTTTAGTGATTGCTTGTCCCTGTGCCTTAGGACTGGCGACACCAACCGCGATTTTAGTCGGGACGACGCTGGGCGCAGAACGGGGCATTTTAATCAAAGGCGGCGACATTTTAGAGCGTGCCCATCAGCTAGATACTGTTGTTTTTGATAAAACAGGCACCCTCACCACGGGTCAACCCACAGTGACGGATTGCCTGCCATGGATTGAATCGGGGTTGTTTGAGGGTAACGAATGCCATAGTAACGGTCACGGGGACACCCTGCTGACTCCATCGTCAGCCACAAAGCTACTGCAATGGGCTGCTGCTGCCGAAACGGGCACCTCTCATCCCCTCGCATCAGCCATTCGCACGACAGCCCACCAGCAAGAACTACCGCTGTTAGAGGCTCAAGATTTTTACACCGAACCCGGTTTAGGGATATCGGCAATGGTGGAAAATCGACGGGTATGGCTGGGGAATGCCGACTGGTTAGCTCAGCAAGGCATTAAGATGAGTGACACGGTTGATCACCAGGTTCGAGTCTTGGCAGATGCGGGTAAAACGGTGGTTTACGTCGCCGTTGATGGTGTTCTAGCTGGAGTACTCGCTGCCCGTGATGTTCTTAGACCTGATGCCAAAGAAACCGTAGAACGCCTTAAATCACTGGGATTCCGCGTGATGTTAATGACGGGCGACCAACTTGACTCGGCAACCGCGATCGCGCAACAACTCTCAATCCACCCTGATCATGTGCTGGCTGGGGTTCGTCCGAATGGTAAAGCGGCTGCGATTCAAACGCTCCAATCCGAGGGACGTCGTGTCGCCATGGTGGGAGATGGCATTAATGATGGCCCCGCTTTAGCTCAAGCCGATGTTGGCATTTCCTTACATGTCGGCACGGATGTGGCGAGGGAAACAGCAGGGATTATTTTAATGCGTGTCAGTGCCACCCGTCCTCAAGATGTTCGTTTACTGGATGTGGTGGAGTCCATTGAGTTGGCACGGACAACCTTCAACAAGATTCGGCAAAATTTATTTTGGGCGTTTGGCTACAATGCCCTGGGAATACCGGCGGCCTGTGGTGTGTTTCTCCCAGGATTGGGAATTGCCCTGAGTCCTGCGGCGGCTGGTGCTTTCATGGCGTTTAGCTCGGTGAGTGTGGTGACGAACTCACTCTTACTGCGTCGCGCCTTCAAGGGCAAGTCAAACGGAGGACTCCGTTAGCCATCGCCTTTGACTATTGATGAGGAGCTGTAGCTTATTATGCGACAATAGAAAATTGACAATTCTCAAAACCTGGCACGAGTCAGAGCAACCTCATCATTTTTACCCTCTTCGCCATCTAGGAAAGTTTTAACAGTGGCATTTTTCCGCTCAGTGCCATGAGTGCTTATGATGATTGATGGAATGCCACATTCAGAGCCTGCAATCCTCATCTTCCACAAGTCAAGGATAGCGGGTTGAGAGATGTGTCACTGGGAGTAAGCCACAGCTTTCCCACAACCCACTGCACTCTTTATCACAATTTTTCAATGGCTGGACAACAACAACACCACCATTTATTGATTATTGAAGACGACAAGGGACGCAAAGAATTCCCCTTGGAAGAGGCAGTCTATTCCATCGGCAGAGATCCCAAGTGTGATATCCGCCTCTTCTCCCAATTTGTCTCGCGCCAACACGCGACTTTAGTCCGAAGACAACAAGAGGATGGTAGCCCCTATTACCGGATTGTCGATGGCAATCTCAAAGGTAAGCCAAGTGCCAATGGACTGTTAATTAATGGTCGCAAACTTCCCGCCCACGATCTCCAAGATGAGGATGAAGTCGTTTTCGGGCCGCAGGTGAGTGCCAGATATTACTTACTTAAAAGAAACGATCCCAATCCGACTGGGCCACCCGATGAGTTTGACATCACCCTGATTAGTCCGGGCATGATGATTGGGGACCCAGAAGAAATAAGTTCTTGGGAGTAAGTAGACCGTTGATAGGTTGACAAAACAGTTAGGAATTATCCGGCAATAGTTTCCACGAGTTGCCAATAGCGATTTTCCGCCACAGCTTCTTGCACCATATTGAACATTTGGTGGCAGTGATTATCAACTTGGAGAGGTAACTCTTCGTTTTTGATCACAAAATTCATCCGCACTTCTTGGGAGGTTGCGGTTGATTTGTCAATCAACACTTCCACCGTTACCAACTTAGCAAAAGAGACACGACCAGGAAATTCCCGTGCCATGATGTAGTCTCCAGTGTCATAAATAATGTCGAAATTGCACGATTGCAGCAACTCAATCAGTGATGACTGGAGGTACTCGAAGGAAATTGCAACAGTAAACGAACAAGTGTAGCGAGCCATATATAACCCTGGGCGTCAGATAGCTAGACCTTCTTATCATATCGAACCTATGTAAAAGCTCATGATAGGAGTGTCAAATGAAAAACCGATGCTCCACTATGATCAGCTACCAGCATCTTAAGGGTTCATCCGGATCAAAAGAATCAAAAAATTGTATCCTACAAGTGTCATGAGGCTGGGGAAACCTTAAACAAAGGTAAAAAAAGACTCAGTCGTTATAACACAGCAGGGGTAAGCCCGGATTGAGTGATGCGTGGGAAGTTAATTGTATTTGAGGGAGTGGAGGGGAGTGGCAAAACAACCCAACTCCAAAGATGTTCACAATGGTTGGAAGCAATTGGTTTAGCAGAACGTTTTGGAGAGGGTGAAAGAATTACACCGATTGTCGTCACCAGAGAACCGGGTGGAACACCATTGGGTTTAGAGCTACGTCAATTATTATTAGATGCAGGGACGAACCCTACAGGGCAATCGATTGAAGACCGGGCAGAATTGTTGATGTACGCCGCAGACCGTGCTCAACATGTTGAGGAATTGCTCAATCCTCAATTAAAATTAGGCGCGATTATTTTGTGCGATCGCTACACGGATTCTACGGTCGCTTACCAAGGTTACGGACGCGGTCTTGACCTAACCTTAATCGAGCAACTGAACCAAATTGCAACCGGCGGATTGGAAAGTGACTTGACCCTCTGGCTGGATATTGACGCCGAAATTGGGTTAAAACGAGCTCGACTGCGGGGCAGCGCCGACCGCATGGAGCAAGCCGACTTAGCCTTTCACCAGCGGGTACAGCAGGGATTTGCCCAATTAGCCGCATCCTATCCCCAACGAATTGTCAGGATTGATGCGAGTCGAAGTGAGGACGAGGTGCATTTGGCGATTCAAGAGATTTTACGTCAACGATTGAGAGAATGGGTAATGGGTAATGGGTAATGGGTAATGGTTTAAAGGTTGGTAACTTAAACGTTGTGCCTCTAAACTTCGACCTACCCCTGCGGGGAACGCTACGCGAACAGCCTTCAACTCTGTGAGCCAATGATTCATCATCAACCCGTCATCTCAGAGGCTTTCTCCACCCTCTTAGGGCAAGATCAAGCGATCGCATTATTGCAGGGAGCGATCGCCACGAACCGCATTGCTCCTGCTTATCTGTTTGCTGGCCCTCCTGGCGTGGGACGGAGTATGGCAGCCAATTCATTCATAGAACTCTTGTTTTGTCAAGCCCTCCCCCCTGAAAAGCAACCATTAGTACAAAAACGCCTGCGCCAAGGCAACCATCCTGATGTGTTTTGGGTGGAGCCGACTTATCTCCATAACGGTATTCGCTTGTCGCGTCAGGAAGCCGCCGAAAAAGGTCTTCAGCGCAAGGCACCGCCCCAGATTCGTCTGGAACAAATCCGAGAAATAGCCCAGTTTCTCAGTCGTTCGACTCTGGAAGCCTCGCGAAAGATCGTAGTAATCGATCAGGCAGAAACCATGGCAGAGGCCGCCGCCAATGGCTTGCTCAAGACGCTGGAAGAACCGGGACAAGGCACATTGATTTTGATTGCACCCAGCACGGAGTCGTTGTTGCCAACGCTCGTTTCTCGATGTCAGCGGATTCCGTTTTATCGACTGGCGCAGTCGCAGATGGAAGAAGTGTTGCGGCGGACGGGACATGAGGCGATTCTCAGTGAGTCATCCATTTTGGCGATCGCTCAAGGCAGTCCAGGGGACGCGATCGCATCCTTCTCCCAACTCCAATCGATCCCCGAACCCTTGCTAGAAGCCGTCAAAAAGCGACCCAAATCAACCCGCCATGCACTAGAACTCGCCAAGACAATTGCCCAAACCCTAGATACAGAAGCTCAACTGTGGTTAGTGAATTATCTACAGCACTGTTACTGGCAGTCCCAACATCAACCGGTCATGATCCAACAACTAGAACAAGCTCGAAAATACCTCCTTAGCTACGTTCAGCCGCGATTAGTCTGGGAAGTCACCTTATTAGAGTTGATTAAAAACTAAAGTAGGGACACAACAATACCCTCTTCCTATAAAAGCATTTCCATTCGCCTCTTCTCTAAAACGTTATTAAATAAACGTTTTCTTACACCTGGGAACTCCAAATGGCTAATCGATTGGCAGCTTTATTTTACCCGTGTTCTCGCTTGTTTCACCATATCAATTAAAGTGTGATGGGCATCTTCAGAATCTTTGAGAATATGGTCGAACTCAATACGTAAGGGTATACATTCACTCTTGACTTGTGCTACTAAATTCATCCCTTGAGCATCAATTGAGAGCATTTGTGCCCCTTCTGTATCGGGGGAATTGCCAAAGATTCGAGCGTAAAGAGCGACTGCATCAGCATGGTCTTCATTCATATGCTTGCAGATACGATCACTCACTTCAGGTGAGAATGGGTCTGACATATTTATCCGGGTTTAATGAGTACTATGTTTTATTGTTAATTATCGCTGTAACTGATTGACAAACTCAGCGACAACGGAAACAAATTCTGTCGTTGACTCATAGGGCAAAACATTCCGACCCAAGATTTTACGTGCCTGACCTTGGGGTAGATGCTTGACGTACTCCGCCATGCGTTCCTCTGGTGTTTCCGCTTTCCCCTCTCGACTGATGCTCGATGCTTGATTTCCCACCACGACTAAAGTTGGTTGAGCAATAGAAGCGATCGCATCCTGATAATCCTCCCGCCAAAACCCTGCAAGGAAGGAAAAAACGGCATAGCGGCTATCGGGATTCACCGCACCATTCTCCAGGGTATCTAACCATAAAGCATCGATCTGAGATGATTCAGCAAATAACTGACGCTCTGAAAATGAGCGCAAAAATTGACGACGACGGGCATAGCGATAAAAAGCATTCCCCACGGGAGAATCTAGGATGTTCCAAGCGAGTTTGTGTTGCCAAGCGGGAGTCTCTGTCGTGATTAATGACCAAGCCGGAGGGCCAGATAGCACGACTCCCTGAATATAATTCGGCTCTGTTTGTCGTTGGATCAGGGCAAGCGCCACAGGTAATTCGGCACCTTGCACCAGCAAAATCACCGGTTTTTGCACAACCGTCTGCAAAAAGTATTGCAACTGAAGCGCCCAATCAGACGGAATATAAGCAGCACGAGGCATCTCACTCTCGCCACATCCGAGCAAATCGGGGTTATAAATCGGATTGTGATGACCTGTTTGACGCCATTCCCGGCAGAAGCGATGCCAAAAGTAGCGTGATAGCCCAACCCCAATCGGATGGAGCAATACCAGAGGAATGCCAGAGTCAGCCGTTGGCTGGCTAGGGGAATAGAATTCGTAGGCACAGCGATAATCCTGCCAGGTATAAAACCGCGATGGGGGTAAAGCCGTTGTCATCTCTTCCGTTCTAGGTGAATCTGAGAGGGGAGAGTTCGGGATCATAGTTGCTATCGGAATCGGGTTAGTGTCGGCGTGCCGAGAAGAGAGCAAACACGCCCGTTACGCCACTCCCCTAGACTACCGTCAACTCGCTCTTCCGGTTAAAAGAGACTGGCAACAGGCCACAAACTACCTCAAGCCTCTACTCCCACCTATTCCAGGTTTAATAAAGTTGCATTAACTTTGTTGCTGATGTCAGGGAATTGCAATAAGATACAAATAGGTAATACAAGTTATACACAAGTATTACTTGAAGAAAAAGTCACACATGATCAAGTTGACATCAGTTCGTCGCGAAATAAGCTTCCTACTAGCAAGGTTATATTTCTGTCGAATTCATCCAAACTCGTTCAATCATGTTGTGGTTCTCCCGAAACATTGGGAATTGCATCTGTATTTAAGTTAATCGCTGCTAGAAACCAGCATTTACCTCACGGTAAGTAGTGAAGAGCCGCGTTTAACACCCCAAAAGACGATTTAGCTTGTTGATGCTCGAAGTTCCCTGCTAAATCGTCTTTGGCTTGTGCAGCCTCTGCATAACGACTTGTAAGAAGCTTCTTTGGTTACAAAAGCTACATTTTTGTCGCGTTGATTTCTATCTTTTGGGGAAGAGGGATACCTCCCAGAGCTACGGCCTGAGGGAAGAAAGTTGAGCTAAGCCCATGCACCCACCTTAACCTCGGTGGGTTCGGAATGAACGGCAACAGAAGCGGTTGTATGATCACCGAATATCGGCTTATCGGTATTGAGAATCTCTAAGAGAATCTTGAAACTTTCTGCATCTAAATCAATGGTGCGCTCTCTTTCGCCATCAAAATAAGTGAACCAAAAGTGTCCCTTGTTATCTTGGGGTCTCCACAAAGCTTGATAGCTAGTAATGCGTTTCATTTCCATTGGCGGCTTCCTTGCATACCCCTCTAGTCTCTTCTTTCTCAGTGTAGACTTATGTTTAGATTTCATGAAGAAATCTTGTGAAATATTAAAGATTATTTAAGTGACGGAGTCAGCTTTGCCAGCACCTGTTTTTTCCGACGTGTTTTAATGGTGTGCCTCACCCATTCTTATTCCCTAATCAGATTTTACGCAGACAGTCTCACCTCCCCAGAAATTTTTCAAGATTTGATGAAAATTGCGGGTATTTAGGGTAAGGTCAAGCCTTATAGAATAGTGTAGAATGTGTATAATTTATGTAATACAAGTCATACAATAGGAGTCATACACTAGGAGTCAAAGTTCAGCTTAAGCCGCTGTCCACAACGTAAGTTGTTAGCCAAGATTCTGATTGTTATAAGCTGAGGCGTCAGCAGGGTGTTAAAAAATAACAGCCTGATTGCCTGCTAACCGAAAAAAAGGGTGTCACACACAACAGAGATGATTGAATGCCCTGATGCTTGTATTACCGATAGACATCATCCTGGATTGTGCAACACCCCAAGCACGTCTCTTAAACTATTTTCTGGCTAAAGAAACGGAACTGCAAGTTCTAGGAGGTTACCGTTGTTGGGAAAAGCCAATAACCCTAAGCTGCGCCTAGATTAAGCCCAAGCTCCTATTTTGAGGTCAGTCGGCTGTGAATGAACAGCAACAGCCGCCGTGGTGTGATCGCCGAAAACGGGCTTATCGGTGTCGAGAACTTTCATCACCGTTCTGAAGCTGTCGGCGTCTAAGTCCTGTGTCCGTTCTCTATCACCATCAAAATAGGTGAACCAAAAGTGCCCTTTATTCTCTAAAGGTCTCCATAGAGCTTGATAGCTGGTAATCCGTCTCATAGAAATAGTCTGTGTCATAGGATGGAACACCCTTAAAGTATCTTCTCTTTAAGTGTATAGATATGTTAAAGGGCGATAGATGTCCTGCTGACTGACTCAATTTTAATTCGCCTTTCTAGGAAGCTACAAAGCTCATCCGGTTTAAGAAAGCGCGTAAGCGATCGCTTTTTGGCTGAGTGAGCACCTCTCGCGCCGTTCCTTCTTCTGCCACGCGACCTCGCTCCATAAAGATTACCCGATGCGCCACCTCACGGGCAAACTGCATTTCGTGAGTAACTACCACCATTGTCATTCCTTCTTGGGCTAATTGCTGCATGACTTGCAGCACCTCTCCCACCAGTTCCGGGTCGAGAGCACTGGTGGGTTCATCGAATAGCATAATCTGGGGGTTCATACATAAGCTACGTGCGATCGCTACCCGTTGCTTCTGTCCACCCGACAACTGTTCTGGATAAACGTCTGCCTTCTCGGCTAAACCCACTTTTTGGAGATAAAATCGCGCCTGTTCATCAGCTTCCTGACGAGACTTACCCAACACCTGACGTGGAGCTAACATCAAGTTTTCCAGCACACTCAGATGGGGAAACAGGTTAAACTGCTGAAAAACCATCCCTACCTGAGTCCGGAGACGCCGCAAATGCTTCTGGCTGAGATTGGGGTGGGATAAATCGATTTCGTTAACCACCAAACGCCCTTTATTAATTTTCTCTAAACGGTTAAAGCAACGTAGCAACGTACTCTTGCCACAACCAGAAGAACCAATAACGGCAAGAACTTCCCCCCGTTGGATTGAGCCGCTAATCCCTTGTAAAACTTTGAGAGAACCAAAGCTTTTCTCGATGTTCTCAAACACAATGGCTGGGGTGGAATCCTGCATCACTGAGTTCCGTATTTTGATTTTGGTGGGTATTAACTAAAATTTCATCTTAGCGAGCTTGCTGCCATTTGTGATTATCCTTACAATTAACCACCTTAAAGACACTGCACAGTAATTTTTAAGACTGATTCACCAGCGAAGTTAGCACTATTCAACGTTGTGATTAACGGTTGGTGTGGGACGAAAAAAGGAAAATAACATCAATGCACAGATTCATTCCGTCTCGTCGTTTGCGTCAGAGTCTAATTTTCGGCTTAAGTTCTTTGCTCATTTTGTGCATTGTCGTTTTCACTGCCACTTCTATCTATGCCCAAGAAACACTCAAGGTGGCGACAGAACCCGCTTTTCCTCCTTTTGAATCCCAGGCAAAAGATGGGGGATTAGAGGGTTTTGATATTGACTTGATGAAGGCGGTGGGACAAGCAGGGGGCTTCAATGTCGAATTTCAGAGTTTGCCGTTTGATGGGATTATCCCCGCTTTGCAAGCCAATACGGTGGATGCGGCAATTAGCTCCATTACCATTAATGAAGAACGTAGCCAAACCATATCCTTCTCGCGACCTTATTTTAAAGCCGGATTAGCGATCGCAGTCAAAGCGGACAACCCAGATATTACCTCTCTCGATAGCCTGAAAAACAAGAAAATAGCCGTACAAATCGGCACTACGGGAGCGCAAGAGGCGCAAAAAGTTCCGGGTGCCCAAATTCGTACTTTTGATTCCGCACCTCTGGCCCTTCAGGAATTGCTCAATGGGAATGTAGAAGCCGTCCTGAATGATGCTCCAGTGACCCTCTATGCCCTCAAAAGCAATAACCTCAAAGGACTCAAAGTTGTTGAGCAACTACTAACCGAAGAATACTATGGCATTGCCACCTCAAAAAATTCTCGTCATCTGGCGGTTATCAACCAGGGTCTGACCACTATCCTGAACGATGGCACCTACCAGAAAATCTATCAGAAATGGTTTAACACCACACCCCCACAACTGCCAGAAACCGTTAACGTTGGTGGCTCAACTCCCTCCATTCCAGCGTCCAGCGTTATTGTAAATGCCCTGCCCAACTTGTTAAAAGGAGCACTAGTCACTCTTCAATTAACCGCCTTCTCCGTCTTCTTGGGAATGATTGCTGGTTCACTCCTGGGTATTATCCGCCTCTCACCCATTAAGCCTCTGCGTTGGGCCACTATCGCTTATATTGACTTCTTCCGGGGGACACCTTTACTGGTGCAGATTCTGATGATTTACTTTGGCATACCGGCCTTACTTCAAGGGGTAGGTATCGCATTTAGTATGAGTCGTTTGAGTGCGGCGGTGATGGCGCTAACACTCAATAGTGCTGCCTATCTGGCGGAGATTGTTCGGGCGGGTATCCAATCCATAGAAATCGGGCAATCTGAAGCGGCACAATCATTGGGACTGGGGGCCGTACAAACCATGCGCCATGTCATCTTTCCCCAAGCCTTGCGACGGATGTTACCCCCTTTAGGAAACGAGTTTATCACCCTGCTGAAAGACACGAGTTTGGTATCAGTGATTGGTTTTCAAGAACTCTTGCAAGAAGGCAGGCTAACGATAGCCAATAACTATCGTGCCTTTGAAATCTATGCCGCCGTGGCTCTAATTTACTTAGCTCTAACTTTACTTTCTTCCCGATTTTTCAGCTTCTTAGAACGTTGGATGAATCCTGCCCATCGGTCACCAAAATCAACGACCCAATCGGTTAGCGAGTAAACCCTTAACGAAGGGCACGACAATGTCCTGCCCCTACCGATGATATTCCCTAGGGTTCACTTTGAAGAGAACTATTAACATATCCATTAATCAGAAAAAAACGATGGTTAAAAAAATATTTTTTTCCTAATTATGCACCGTTAATCTCTCCCTCTTTCTGAAAACCTAGGCTTGGTCAATGACTTCTTTGGCTTTGTCTTTAAGGTCTTCTCTCAGATGCATTGCCTGAGCTTGGTCTTGCTTGGCTTGACCTTCCGCTTTGTCTTTTGGATCGCCAGTCAGTTCACTAGCTGCTTCTTGAATTTTGCCTTCAATATTCTTAGCCGTAGCTTCTACACGATTCTCAATGCTCATTTTAGACTCCTGTATCAACTAATTTTAAACAATGGATGAAGTAGATAAACTGGAAAGAACCAAAAGCGGCTAAGGTCGTACTTTTATTTCTCCTTAGGCTTGTCGAAGTACAGTTCTTTTGACCGATCTACCTTGTACTTTTAGTATGCAAAATCCAGATACTAAGCGACCTCTTCCAGGAGTTAGATCTATGAGTTCATCTTTTCCCTATCGCTAGTTGTAGTTTTTGCCTGAATAATCAATCATCAATAAATAATAATTAATAACTGTGTTGAGGCGTTAAGCCCATCCTTGCCTGACAGCGTTCCACGTAAAGTTTCGCAACGGAGTCATCGAAATTTTGGTCTACCACCTGCTGAAAATATTCTAAAGCACGGGCATACTCCTCTTTATGCCATGCTTGAATGCCAGAGTTGTAACAGGATAAAGAGTTTAATTTTGCCTGATCCAACCCATGAGTCAGCGTCCCAAAAATTTCGTAAAGTTCAAGAACCACACTTTTCCCGCGTGGCGTTACACGGTCAACCCAGCGGCTTTGATAAGGCGTTGGTGGAAGGTAAGAAGAGAATCTGTCGTTGTTTTGAATTTCGCTCTCAGGGTTTGTAAAGCTGGCCTTGGCATGTGCGATCGTTGTATCACTCGCCAGGATTGAACAGCCGTAAACCTTGGTTAATTCCTCCAGGCGCGCCGCTGTGTTCACGACATCACCAATGACCGTCGAATCCATGCGATGATCAGAGCCAATCGTGCCAATCAAGCCTAAGCCAGTGTGAATACCTATGCCTACCTTAATCGGCTTTTGCAGGTTATATTGGGCGCGAGATTTATTAAACTCATCCAGATTTTGCAGGAGCGCTACCGCCGCATTCAACGAATCTTGGGCGTGGTCTTCAACGCGATCAAAGACCGCTAAAATAGCATCTCCCAAGAATTTATCAACAAAGCCATAATGAGCAGTTATGCCCTGACTCATTTGGGAAAAAAACGCATTCAGCCACTCAAATGTTTCTCGGATGTATTGGGATTCTACAATCGCAGTAAATCCCCTAATATCGCAAAATAAAACAGTAATTTCCTCTTCTCTAGCATTTCCTAACTGAATGGACTCGACTCCTTTGGGAGCAATGCGGTTAAGATATTGTTCGGGTACGAACAGCCTAAATTTTTCGGAAATGTAGTCGTTAATCTCCCAAGCGGCGGCAATTTGCTGCCGAGATTCTTCTTTTATTTGTTGGCTAACTTCTGATTGTATTTGCTGCGATCGCAACTCATTTAATCGCAAAAGACTAGAAATCTTGGTTAACACTAATTGGCTGTTAATGGGCTTTGTGAGATAGTCATCGCCCATCATTGACAATCCCCGCAACCTGGACTGTTCATCATTTAACGCCGTCAAAAAAATTACAGGTACTGTTTGGAATCTTACATCTTCCCGTAATCGACGACAGATTTCAAACCCGTCCATTTCCGGCATCATCACATCCAACAGAATCAAGTCAGGAATTGATTGAGCGGCTATTTCTAACGCTTCAATTCCTGAGGTCGCTAAAATAGGCGTATACCCTTCACTGATTAATAGCTCCTCTAGCAGAAGTAAATTAGTCGGGTCATCATCGACTAACAGGATATGAACCGTAGGGTTTGGCATAGCCGGACAAAATATTAAAAACAATCAAATAGCACGATAAAAGCTGAACAATCAAAAATGAAGAATAAAGTTTTCACACTTCATAACTTCATTCTTCACATTTCACACTTCTCGCTCGTTCGTCTAGATCCCCCTGAATTTTCTATATCTTGCTGTCTTAGTTTTTTCAACGACAGCTTAAATATTACCGTGAACCTCTTTTGGTCTAATCTAGCGATTTTGACGGGTGGTGAGACCTAATTTTTCATTACTGCATCACCCTGATACTAATATATCTACCCGTCAGAACCCGTGTTGTGAATAACTAATTCACTCAAATTATGAGCAAAATGTAAATATTTATTTATTTCATTGAACCATACAAGCTGAGCGATTCCCATCTACCACCAGGGCTATTCCCATGTACTTAGAACAGGGGTTGAATGGATTCATTTCGGCTCTCTCTCCTCCGGCTCAATTTATAACTTCCAATTGCTATTTGATACGTAAGACCTCTATAGAATTTTGACCGCCAATATGTCAACACAAGGATGACAATCTCAGACACCATTGCAGTCAAATGTAGTAATTTTTTTCTCTCATCTCCCTATCTCCCCATCCAACGGCTCTACTATCTTTGAACGCCACTCGGTATCACCTCTTGTGTTCCCTTTGCTATGTTCAATCTAGGGGCTCTGAATCTAAAATCTCAGCCTCAACAAAAGAGCGAACTGTATTAATGAGTTTTTCCAAGTCCAAAGGCTTGCTCAAGTAGTCATCAGCACCCGCGCTGAGGCAGCGCTCGCGATCGCCTGCCATCGCCATTGCCGTAACCGCAATCACTGGCACATTCTGCCACAGGGGATGAGCTTTCAATTGACGAATCAACTCAAATCCATCAACCCCCGGCAGTTGGATATCCATTAAAATCAGATGGGGTAGAGACTCAGGTGTGACCCATGCAGACGACAACCTCTCCAGCATCATCTGACCCTCCTGTATCCAATCAACGGCATAACCTTCGAGTTCCAGCGCTTCAGACAGCAACATCTGATTAAACGGCTGATCTTCCACTACCAAGATGCGTTTGGCATCTGTTCGGGGGTGTGCAGGGTTGAGCGAGGAAGCAGCAGACGTTTTGCCCTCACTCCCTCTCCTGTTCACCTGTTGATTAGAGCGCATTTCAGTCAACGGTAGCCAGACGCGAAATGTACTACCCTGGTTTTCTCGCGATTCTACCGAAACCGTACCCCCGTGTAGTTCCGCTAGCCGCTTGGTCAGTGCAAGTCCCAAACCCGTGCCTTCGTGACGCCGTGCTAAGGACGAATCGATCTGCTGGAACGGTCGAAATAACAAGTGTAGCTTGTCTTGGGCAATGCCAATGCCATTGTCAGCAACTTCTAAGCACAAATACGGAGTACTGCAATTAATCGGGCTGCGATCGGGTCGAAATTCCTGCTTGAGCTGGCACCCATAGGCAAGCCGTCCCCCCAGCTTGATGGTTCCTCCCTCCGGAGTAAACTTAATCGCATTGGAGAGGAGGTTAATCAACATTTGGCGGACACGACGCTCATCCAAAAATACCTCCTGGAGGCGGCAATCCAGTTCCAGTGATACAGCGAGTCGTTTTTTCTCAGCACGAGGCTGAATCATTTTCAGACAGGGGTTACATAGCTCGTGCATCAAAACGGGTGCCAATTCCAAGTCAGCTTTACCTGCTTCAATTTTCGATAAATCGAGAATATCGTTAATCAGTTGCAACAGGTGCTGACCACTTCTTTCAATGGCTTGAACGTGGAGCAGTTGCCGAGACGATAGGGTACCGACTCTCTGTCGTTGCAACAAATCCGAAAATCCCAAAATACTGTTGAGGGGTGTCCGCAGTTCGTGGGACATGGAGGCGAGGAATTCTGATTTAAGTCGAGACGCTCGTTCTAAATGCTCATTGGCTCGGCGCAGGTGTTCTTGAGCTTGGGCACGTTCAATGGCAACACCTAAAGTACGGCAAGCGGCTAACAGGATATCTTGTTGGGGAGCTTCCTGAAGTTTTTGTTGAGATCGAGATTCCAGAGTCAGGACACCAATGATTTTGCCCGTGCCACTGGGAATCGGGAAAATGCCCAGTTGACCAATCCCTGGGTGGCGAAAAGCGTCAACCGCTTGAGGGTGATTGGAATAATCTTCAACGAATAAAGGCGCACCGCTTTCTACAACTTGCCAAAGTAAGCCTTGTCCGTAGGGGATACCTCGCTTCAGTACGGCTTCCATCTCGCTCACGATTGGTGTGCCGTAGCAGGCAATAAACTCAGACGAAACCCGATGGGTAAGAGTATTGGCAAGAGCGTCTCGCCCTTGACCCATAATCACCTTAACATCCCCGAAAGCGGCACTGGTTGTTTCCACCAGGTAAGTCAGGGCAAACTCACCAATCTCCCGCAACTCACTGGCGGGTTGCAGCCGTTCAGTTAGTCCTTGCAAAAATCTTAAGCGCTTGATTTCGGCATTTAAACTCATCTGCATGAGCATAGCTTCCCGTCGGGCTTGCTCTTTAACCGTGACATCCCGAAACGTCAACAAGTGTCCGCCTGTAGCGGTGACGGTGACTTTGATTTCCAGATGAATGCCATTGGCCTGTTCTAGGGAAAAAGAGACGTTTTCAGCCGTGGTTTTTTGTAATGTAGACTGAAGCTGTTCCGATTGCGGAGTAGACCAGTAGCCGTGAGCCACAATCCGATCGCATACGTCCTGAAACAGAGGTTTTTCGCTTAGCCAGTCAGCAGAGAATCCCCATAGTTGGGTGAATTGTTGATTAAATAAAATCAACTGGTGTGACGGGTCAATTAAGGCGAGCGCATTGTCTATCTGGTTGAGAATTAGTTGTTGCTCCTCCTTCAACCGTTGTAAATCCCACTCAATTTTCTCAGGTTGCATAAAATTTATCGGTGTTAGTGAGAGCTATAGTAGGAGGCTTTCTTGAGGTTACAAACTTTAACAATTACCTCCTGTGAGCCATCGGTTTGCCTGTTGTGATCTGGGTCACTAAAAGAGAAGATCTGAGTCTCACTCGCCAGTGTTATTCATCAGGGTGCCAATGTGATGGATGGAGCTAGGGGCGAGAAGCGCGATCACTTCTTCCTATAGGTAGATATGTTCCAATAAAGAGCAGCCGACGCACAAACAACTTGAGTGCAGTAAAAAAGGATTGTCATGCAAACTTTAGAGAGAGGGTTTGAGGAGCGCAATCTCATGACCAAGTTGGCGGAAAAACTGGAGCAAGAGTGGCGATCGCGTCTATTGAGCGATTACCCCGATCAAAGCCCAACGACCCGCCAAAGCATCATACGGTGGTTATTGGGGGAGAACCCAGAGCGGTTTGACACCCTAATGCCCAACCAATTGGAGATTGCCAAACAGGCGATGGACTATCGCTACCGGATTTTATGTCAGCGTTACTTGGGCGTAGAACCGGAACGAGCCTATCGCCATTTAACAACTCGATTAGCTGGGTTGGTTACATTACGCAATAAAATCCGCACTTGGGTGTCCCTGAGTCGCGATCGGCAACGAGCGGTGGTCGATGTTTTACAAGAAGTTATTCAAGAATTGTTAAATAGCGATCGCTATATCCAAAAACAAATTACCTGGATTGCTGAGTGTACGCAAGACCTGCGTCTTCGGGACGCTTTATTGCTTACCAGCATTGAGGAATATTGCCTACGTCCGATTCGGAATCAACCGCTACTGGTTTATAGATTTGTTAATTTCTTGAGAAGGTCACAGCGCGGGGGTATGACCCATATCCCCGAAGGTGACAAAGTGCGGCTAGTATCGGAAGAAGTGACCCCAGAAGATACGGATTCACCCGTGAGTCTGTTGGACAACCAAGCTGTCACCCAATATCAAGAAGGTCAAGCTTGGGAAGAGCAACAGATGCTGCGGCAGTCTGTACGTCAAGAATTTGAAGCCTACTTGACAGAAAACCTAGGTCCAGAGGCAGGACAATGGCTTCAGCTCTACCTCCAGGGTAAGTCTCAAGAGGCGATCGCCAAAGCGTTAAATAAGCCAGTCAAGGAAATTTATCGGCTGCGGGAAAAAATTAGCTACCATGCGATTCGGGTTTTTTCCATTAAAGCGAAGCCGGAATTAGTCGCTAACTGGCTGGAATCATCTCTACAAGAGCATAACTTAGGGCTAACGCCAAGGCAGTGGCAAGAATTGTTGGAAAACTTAACACCAGAGCAGCGCCAGTTACTGGAACAACGGAAAGCCGGGAAATCGTTAGAAGCGATCGCGAAAGACTTAAACTGGAAAGTAAACCAGGTAATAGGGGAATGGAGTAAACTTTATTTGGCAGCTCAAGCTCTACGAAGCGCTCCCTAAACCAAGGGTAAGTGGTCAGGTAGCTCTTCAGCCTCAGTATTTACCCATAACTCTCTCAAGAAGAAAGCTCAGTAGGGCCAAAGGGTGGTTTTTCTACCCAAACCCTCACTGAAAATTCTCATTTTTGGCGCTTTTGGGGCATCTCAATCAGTCGCTACTCAGGTTGGAAAAATTTTTATGGTGCCCTCACCCAGCAACCCAGGCCAACTCAAAAGTCCTTCTTCAGATACGCCCTCGACTCAGGCGTCAGATCTTTCTGGTTTTCAGACTGACCAAATGTTTCGCCTGATTGATAGTATTTTGCCGTTTGAAGCTTGCCTCTACTATCAATTTTTGCCCGTTGCTCTCGAAGGGAAGTACCTGAGGCTAGCGATGGTAGCGCCTCAAGACTCTTCTGCCCTTGATTATGTGCGTCGTATCCTTGCCTACTTAAATTGTTCGCTCAAAACAGAACCGATTACTCCAGAGGCTCATCAGTCACTTTTGTCGGCTTACTTGAATCATACCCATCGCTCTGAATCTCTCCGCCAGCAGGTGTCCGAGCATCAAGAGAAAACGACTCAACCCCCAATCCTGACTCAGAGCGATTCTGATTCTCAGCATTCTGAGAGTATACTGGGTCCTCACGGCGATAATGGAGTCGCTTCAACACCCTCATCACCGCCACTTTTCGACAACACTCCCTTCTGTTCCAGCCCAACTCCAAGGTCAGAATTATCCAGCGACTTACCCCCGGAAACCCCGCCGACTACCGCCGTCACATCGGTACCTAAAATGTCACCGTCGGATGAGGCTGTTTTGCCACTGGAAGTCAAAGCGATTCATCTAGCTCGTTCGATCGAATATGTTGCCACATTACCACCTCCGCAATTATTACAAGAGTTGTTGGGTCGAGTCCTCATCGGTGGAATTGGTCGGCTTTACTTTGAACGCCAATCCGAGCAAGGTCGTATCCTTTGGAGTCAAGATGGTGTGTTGCAGTCTGTCTTAGAAGGATTAGCCTTGACGGTGTTTCAAGGCTTAATTATCGAACTCAAGCGTATCTTCAACTTACCGTTGCTGCCTGTGGTGCAATCCAAGCAGGTAGAAATTGAACGACGTTATCAACAAGAATGTTTGCTGCTGCGATTACGGGTGATGCCCGGTACCCACGGAGAAGAAGCCACATTGCAGGTATTGCGCGGAGTGGCTTTGAAATTTTACCAGCGCCAACAATTAGAAAAACTGGGTGAGGATGCCCTGAACCTGGCTCAACAGCTACAACGAAAGCTACACGAAATTCGCGATCGCTCTTACCGTTGTCCCCTCCCTCTAGAAACGCTACCAGCACTGAATCAGCAGCTACGAGGGTTAGATAAACAGCTCGAAGCGCTTGCTGAGTTGCAAATGAATCAGAACTCTGACCGTTGAAGGGAGTGGTAATCCAGGGGTAATTTCATCCTTCATACCTGATACTTCCGTTGACTCTCCTTGTTCAAAAGAATTATTTATAAGGGAACCCACTGTTCCGGAGATATGGCTGGCCTCGTCAGGAGGCTATGAAGCCTTGAAAATCAAAGGTTTTAGCGGTTAACACTGACCCCAAAAGTTAACCAATAAGAAAAATCTAAGTTCAAATAGATGACATTCTTTATCAATTAGGTTAGTTTGAGTTTAATAACTCAGATCTTGCTCCTGCATCCTCAATGGTCCGGAATATAGATTTTCCGTCTCATCGCTCAGGTTCACTCCAGTGGACTTGTCTATTAACTCAAGGGAACTTGACTAGGACTTTAGCGATTATCGAGGGATTGTGGTCCCTTAGCGACTGATGGGGCAAGTGCAAGCTCTCAGATAAACGAAGTTAGGATTTAGGCGTGATTAAATTTATTAAAGAGGGGAAAGGATCACCGTTCTATCTAGAGGGGCGGTTCATCGGTTTTGTCGGTGACGTTGAGGAAAGACCCAAACGCATACGGGTAGCGACGGCTGAAGGAGAACGTTATATCAAGCTTTCCAAAGAGCTGCGCTACTCCATGCGTGGAGTACTTCAACCCGGAGACTGGATCGAACTTTTTGGTGAACTGAAGCTGAAAGACAAAACGGGTGAACTGAAGCTAAAAGCCTCTCGCCTAAAAGTAACGGCTCCTGCCCTAAAAGGTCTGGTTAATGAGGATACGGAGAAACCCGGAGCTTTAGCCAAAAGAGGCGGGGAAACGCATAATTCTTCAGCCAACTCCTCCTCATCCTCTTCTTCCCCATCTCTAAATCACACGCCACCGATGGCTGCGCCTAAAGGCAAAGCCTGTGTCATGGTTTGCCAAAAATCCTCCTGCCGCAAGCGAGGTGCGGATAAGGTGTGTCAAGCGCTGACGGAGTCTTTGCACGATCATGGATTAGAAGATCAGGTCGCGATTAAAGGCACTGGCTGCATGAAGCAGTGTAAACAAGGGCCTTGTGTCGTGGTTATGCCGGATAAGTCCCGTTACACCGGTCTGGCTCCTCAAGAAATTCCGAAGCTTGTGGAGAAGCATTTTGCCGCTAAACTAAAACCAGAAGGGAGTAAACCACAATTATCTCCCGTCTCTTAATTGAATTATAAGACCGCCTTAGAGAGGGAAAGTGCCGATGACCAACGTACCTCCACCCGATCCAGACTCGTCTCGACTCGGTTTTGATGAGTTGCTAGGCATAGTGATTGCCTTCGCTACCATCGGCACCATTCTCGCTGTAACGCTAGGTCAAAGGGACAAAGGATTCAACCTCGGTCGATTCCTCAATTCCGAAGCCAGAGATCCGACGGCAAGCCCAATCGGGGTAATACCTCTCCCCCAACAAACCCCTGTACCAACGGCAAGCCCAGAAGCAACATCCTTGCCCAGACAGGAAGACATCGCGCCGTCTCCCTCTCCTACATCGAGTACACAGCGACTCGCTGCACCCGTACCGACTCCACAAAAAGTCCCCGCAGACGCACCTAAGGCAGTAACTACAACTGTCCCGCTCATCGTGCCCGCAGCCCCAAACGCTGAAGCGTCCCCTACACCGACGCCGGCGACGACGGCAACACCGAGCAAGTTTACCGACGTACCCCAAGATTTATGGGCGCGTCCTTACATCGAAGCTTTAGCCTCACAGGGGGTTGTGAGTGGTTTCCCGGATGGCACATTTAAGCCGGGTGGCGCTATTACGCGGGCAGAATTTGCGGCCTTATTGCAGAAAGCCTTTGAGCAACAACCCACATCAACGGCACCGAACTATAAGGATGTGCCGACTAACCATTGGGCATTGCCAGCCATTGAGCAATCGGTCAAAACGGGTTTTTTGCGAGGGTATCCCAACAATATTTTTCGACCCAACCAACCCATCTCCAAGGTACAATCCATCGTGGCGCTAGCAAATGGTTTAGGGTTGAAGCCGACTACAGTGGGTCAAGACGTACTCAAGACTTATCAGGATGGCAATCGAATTCCTAACTACGCCAAAGCCCCGGTTAGTGCAGCTACGACATCGGAGCTTGTGATCAATTATCCCAGTCCTAAGATACTCAACCCCAATCGCAACGTCTCTCGTGCAGAAGTGGCGGCATTGGTTTACCAAAGCATGGTTCAATCCGGTAAGGTGAAGGCGCTTCCTTCTAAGTACATTGTTAAGCCGTAGAGGTTATGGCGATAAGCAGACTGAAGCTGACCTGGCATCAGTCTGCTTATAAATTTTGGAAAAACCAACTCTCATCTATTAGGAAACTAGAGGAGAGTTGAAGGGATTATTGGCTTTCCAGGAAGTATTGACCCACTACTGGTACTTGTTGGCTGGAAACTCTCTTCTGGAAGATGAGGAAGAGCAACTCAGCTTATTCTTTGCCCACTACTTGACCTTTGAGCGCTGTAAATTCGTCTGCTAGCTCTTTGCGGGTCTCTACTTTCAGGAGATAGCGGTTGACAAACCAGGCGGTATATCCAATCCCCACGAGTTCAAAAATAGGTGCCAATAGCGGAATATCATTGATGGCATCGAGTACCGCTAACGTTACCTTAACGCTAATACCACCCGTTACGATAATCCCTACGGTGAGCAGTGGTTTTTGGTAACTCGAAAAAAAATCGCCTACATAATCGGGTAGTCTTGACAAAAATTCAGAAGCGGTTTGCACCCATTCCTGCCATGCCTGGTCGGTTGATGGCGAAGGAGCCGGAGGCTTGATAAGCGCCCCTGGTTGGTCAACGTTTACGTCTACTTTGAGGTCTTGTGCCTCAGCGGCTACAGCCTCTTCGGATTGTTGCATAGGTTCCATATTTCCTCCACCGTTATCTTAAGTACGACATTTTATCGTTTGGGCGAGACATCTGGGTACAATTACAGGCTGACTAACTTTTGTTCATTTAAGCAAAAGTTGTCCAAAGTCTTGTTAAATGACAGGATGCCTCTGTCAATAGTATCTGATCTCCGGACTCCGAATGAAGAGCTGTGAGACATCTACCGTCAGCGAGGAAGGAATCAAGCTACAGAGAAATCAGGGTGTTGACTTGACCTATAGTTCCCTCGTTTTTAGCGATCGCCCATGGCTAAACTCTGCTCATGGTACTCCATCACTTTGGCATAGTCTCCCAGAGCGTAGCAGGCAGTTGTCAGACTACTTAACGCCTGTTTTTCCACCCTCTGATCAGGGATAGAACGTGCCACCTTTAAACGTTGTTCATAGTACTCAATGGCTTGGGCGTAATCACCCAGAGCATCGAAGGCGACGCCTAAGCTGCCGAGTGATTGTTCTTGTGCGCGGCAATCACCGAGTTTCCGTGCCGTCACAAGCCTAGCTCGACCATACTCAATCGCTTGAGGATAATCTCCCAGAGCATAGCAAGCGTAACTAAGATTTTTGAGAATCTGCCCTTCTATGCGCTGATCCCCCAATTCTCTGGCGATTGTCAGACGCTGCTCATAATACTGAATCGCTTGAGCAAAATCCCCCATCGCGTAGAAGGCATTTCCCAGATTTCTCAAAATCTGCTCAGTGGCTTGAAGGTCATTCAGTGTCTGTACAACACTCAAACCCTTCTTCTGGTAGGCGATCGCGGTCGATAAATCACCCATCGCTTTATAGGCGAGTCCCAGGTTGTTCAACGCTGCAACCTCTCCTGCACGGTCTTGGAGTTCCCGCATAATGGTCAAGCTTTGTTGACCCTGTTCAATGGCTTTAACCGAATCACCCATGTGACGGTAGCAATTTCCCAGGAGTCCCAGTACCTGTCCTTCTAGATGCGGATCTGAGATTTCTAGTGCAATCGCTAAACTGCTGTTAGCATACTCCATCGATTGAGAAAAGTCTCCCATGGAGTAAACAGTCAGCGCCAAATAGCACAAAACTCTTCCTACTTTTCGTTGGTTGTGCAGTTGTGTATAAAATTTTAGGGCCTGTTGGAAAGACTCGAGTGCTGGCTCAAATTGACCCGTCTTTTGTTGCTCAACTCCCTGCTCTAGGAGCCGATCCACTTCACCGACACTAGGCATTAATATCTGTGCTAACACTTTATCCGGCCTACTTGTATTTCCTGGGGTAACCAGCATTTCGTCTAACCTCCCTACTGGACAACTCTTGCGTTCGCCGTCACAGCACAGTAGCTGGTTTTCCATAGCTTTTGCCTCTTAAACTCTTCAGGTGTCAGGCTGTGTTCTCCATTCACGCTTCTCATCACTCAGGTTTAACCCAAGCTTGAGATGGGCAAAAACCGACCTAGCTGATCATGTCAGGGGCTATTCATATAACAGCTAAGAGATTCTGGGTCAGTCAGAGATGAAAAATCTAATTATTCCTGCGATTTTTCCGTCTTACCTTCTCTTCTCGGCTGCGTTTATAGAATTTTTTTGACCTCTTATCCAATTAAACCTATGTTTTTTGAAACTGACCAACTGAGTTTAAAAAGTCAAAGTTCCATCTCTAGATTTTTGGTAATGAGTCAGTGTCGGTTTTGATGGTACTAGTAGCCATACACCCTGAATAGTTATAAATTGTTGTGCATTTAAGCCAGGGAGTTCGGTTTCCGCCTGTTCCTTGGGGGATGGGCAGCCTGCCCGTCCAAGCGATGCAATGTTTTATGCCGATTAGCTGAGCAAGCGGTCTATTTGGAGGATTGGTTCCTGACCCCTCCAAACTATAACATCAGTAATTTTCTTCCCCTCCTCACCCAAAAGCCGATATTCCGCTTACCTACGGGAAGAGACGGGAATTTTGGGAGGTTACTAATGTTCTTTAAATAGACGTCACAAGAGGTTGACTTTCTTGTGAGAGCGCTGAAGATGTTGTGGATTGGGAGCAGTAGACTTCGCAGGAATTATTCGGGCTTTCAATTAATTTGACTTTATAGAGTTGAGCACCCAAGTCCTGAATCGGCTGTTGCAACAACTGACGGATATGAACCGCAATATTTTCCGCTGTAGGCACAACGTGGGTGAAGTAAGGAATATCTTTGTTGAGGAACGTATGGTCAAACGGCTCAACGACATAGTCTTCAACGACTTTGTGCAAAGCACCTAAATCGACAATCATGCCAGTATGGGGGTCAATTTCACCCTTGACGGTTACTTCTAGGTGGTAGTTATGTCCGTGACCGTTGGGACGAGCGCATTTGCCGTAAATTTCGCTGTTTTCTTCGTAACTTAAGTCAGGATGAGCGAGTCGGTGAGCCGCGCTAAAGTGAGTACTGATAGTTAGATATGCTTCCATGGCGTTTCCTTGATAGTCAGCCCAAAGTTCTGGATGTTCAAATAGCTGAATACGCACAATGGGCAAGTGAGGAGCCAATCGCTGCCAAATGACCCGTGCAATATTTTCGGTTGTGGGTAGGGTTTGTTGAAATTCTGGCCAAATCTGATTGAGATAAGCATAGTCCAGTTGGCTGGTGACTTCCCGTTTAATCACCTTTTTGACTTCTGACAAGTTTTGCACCATGCCATACTCATCTATCTCACCCACTAAGGAAACAAATAGGACATAGTTATGTCCGTGTCCTGGAAACCGGGAGCCTAAACCAAATTGCTGACTGTTTTCGGCTTCGCTCAGCTCTGGCAAGCAGTATCGGTGACTTGCTGAAAACTGAGCGCGACGGTTAATGATGCATTCCATTCGATCACTGATGAATCAGAGTATGTAAAGTTCCGTAAACGGGAGCTGTTTCCAGGATAAACGAATTTTGGTGGTTAGGAACAATGAAGTCTGAAGTATGAACAATCAAGTTTAAATTTTTTATCCTTGAGCCTTCATACTTTTTGAGCCAAGTCTCTGACAGCGTCTTGAGCTTCATAGTGTAAACCTGTCGCAATTCTAAACAGTTCCTGACCCACATGTAGGTAGTGGTCATCGTAATTGAGGGTAAAAAAGTTTAACTCTTCAATTCCATCCCCTAACTGATTAAGACAGTAGTAGAGACTAGCAGCTGCACCAGCCACAGTTGGGGGATTAGGTTGAGAACGAAAGGTGAGCTGAGCTTGCTTGAGGTAGTGACGACACTGTTCTAGATAAGCCTGAAAATTCGCCATGAGTTCGTCATCAAACGGGTCAGCGGCGAGTTCATCGACTTGGGCGTCTAAAGGTCTAAGAATGAGGCGAATCAAGCGGGTAACCGGTTTATAGACTAGCTGCAACCACTGGCTAAGCTGGAAATCGGCCTCTTGTGCGGTTTGCCGATGACGCTGGTAGTTTTGTTGGGCATCGGCTGTCCGTTGTTGCCGATTCCGGTATTGAATTGGAGACGGCCAGGAGAACAGTTGTTCGTCGTAAGCTCGGCGGCGCGTTGGGTCACTCAGCACTTCGTAAGCCGCATTTACTTCTATGATTTTATCGGGGTCAGCGGTTTCGCTCTTGCTGTCTGGGTGAAATAGCTTAGCTAGACGCCGATAAGCTTGTTTAATCTCTGCTGATGTGGCTTGAGAGCTGATATTGAGAGTTTTGTAGTGATTGGATTCTGACATTGGTAGGGTCGAAAAGAAAAAGAGTGTAAAGGTTGAGGGTTAACACCTAGCAAAGTTTTATAGGCTGCTTGTTTGTTCCAACATTCAAGTTAGCGCATCTATATGGATTGCTCCCCCTGATTGCCATGTTCGGCCCCAGTGACTTATGTTCCAAACCAATGGCTTTATCTCATCGGATAGCATTCGCTCTTTTGTGTTTCTCAACTGCTGAGTGGAACTAAGGAGAAGAAGCCAATTAAACAATGTCATCTCGTAGATCGGGTTGAGGCACATAGGCGTAGCCTTGCCGCCGGGTAATCCAACATGGGTCAAGGTTTGATGGGTTTTGCTATCGCTCTACCCATCCTATAAGAAGTAAGGTCTCTCTACTTAGCTCAAGAGATATAGACACCTAGCCGCTAGGGAGCATCCGTTTTTCGTTTTTGTATAAAGAGCAAACCCCCCACTCGACGCGTCTCCTCGTATGAGATCCCGTTAATAAGGAGAGGGCATAAGAGTGATGTCCCCCCAAGACATCGGGGGGATTAAGGGGGTGAAAAATGTGAATTGACAAATTCGGGATGCTCCCTAGCCGCATTGGCTAAAGCAGTTTTTCCAACTTGAATATTTCTTTCAAACCGATGCTAGTTTGTCTATCAGCAAGTGCATAAGTGCGATAATTATATAAGAAAATAAAATAGTTACATCTATCTAGAGCATGATTCTGAGTCAATCAAGGCTTATTCTCGGCGATCCCTGTTTCCTCCCCCAGCAACTGCATAAGGGGTATCCGCTCAAGAGATATAGACAGACAGCATCGACTACAGGAGTTTCCCAACCTAGAAGGTAGATTCAACAGTGATAGCTCTTTCCTCTCCCGCTAAGTGCATAAGGGGTACTACCCCAAGAGATATAGACAGGCAGCGGAATCTACTCAAAAGATTTTCCCGTTGATCAAGGCTAACTCTCAGCCGCATTTTTGTAAACTTCTGACCGCAAGTTGAAATTTAGGAGCAACAGATAATGGCGATAGTTCTTGGAACGGTTTTCAGTGACAGCTTACTAGGTGGCGCTGGTAACGACTTCCTTGCTGGCTACGAGGGTAGCGACACTTTATATGGCGGTGTAGGATTTGATACCCTGATCGGTGGGGATGGGGCCGACTCTCTCGATGGCGCTAGTCCGGGTTCCCTGACTGACAACGATAACTATCTCGATGGCGGGAGTGGGGATGACATCCTAATAGGGAACGCTGGCAATGACATCATGATAGGGGATGATGGTAGCGATACCATCATTGACTTCGGCGGCGGCACTAATGTTCTTGATGGCGGCGCTGGACGTGACTATCTGGAGGGTGGCATTAACAATGATTTCCTACAAGGCGGTACGGGTCGCGACACTCTATATGGCGGGTTAGGATTTGACACCTTGATTGGTGGGGATGGGGACGACTATCTTGATGGCTACATAGTAGGTTTCTACGGAGACACTGGCGATAACTATCTAGATGGCGGTGCTGGAGAGGACACTCTGGTAGGAGGTGTTGCCAATGACATCATAATAGGGGGTGATGGTAACGATCTGATATCTGATGTTGGTGGTAATAATCTTCTCGATGGTGGTAATGGTACTGACTTCATCGCAGGCGGTGTTGTAGGCAGCGACACCATTTATGGTGGCTTTGGCGCTGACATTCTGCTGGGTTTTGCTGGGGACGATATCATTTGGGGCGGTTCCTCGACGTTCTTCGACGCCAGTGATAACTATTTCGACGGCGGTGATGGGAGTGACACCCTAATCGGTGGCTCTGGCGACGAAGACATGTATGGTGGTTTTGGAGGTGACCTCATACTCGGACAGGGTGGGAGCGACTATATCTTTACCGGGACCTCAGCGGGTGAGTATGACTTCACCAATAACTATGTTGAAGCGGGTTCTGGGGACGATATCGCCATCGGCGGTTTTGGCAACGACACTATCTTTGGCAATGAAGGTGACGATATTGTCTCTGACATCGGTGGTAATAATTACCTGGATGGCGACTCTGGAAACGATCTTGTCGCGGGTGGTATCGGTAACGACATCATGTATGGTGGCTTTGGCGCTGACCTGGTGCAGGGTTATGGTGGAGACGACACGATCTATGGCGGCTCTCAAACTAACTTTGGCTTCAATCAGGATACTCTCGACGGTGGCAGTGGAGATGACGATATCATAGGCGGTTATGGTGACGACAGCATCCTTGGCGGTACTGGTAACGATTTCCTTGCTGGCATAGGAGGGTATGACACCGTTGTCGGTGGTTCAGGAGCTGATGACTTCTTCCTGGGTGGTGCTGGAATAGTCGATTACCTAGGAGCTGGCTACGCTACTATTACAGACTGGAATCCCTTCGAGGGCGATCGGATTTTTGTCGAAGCGGCTTCATTCAATGCCGGTCTCTACCAGTTTAGAGTTGCAGATCTTGGGGTTGGCAGTTCTTCGATTCTTGAAACCGAAATTCTCTGGCAGGGTGACACAGTTGGTGTCGTAGCAGACTCGGCTGACTTATTTGTGAGCTATTTCTTTAGCGTTAGTGCTCTGAGCAATGTGGTAGTAGTTCCAGCCTAGTAAACGCACGCCTTCCCTACCTAGTCCTGGGGGCAGCCCGACGGATACCTTAGTAAAGTTAGATTTCCTGAGTCAAGCCTTCATACCAAAGAAGCCCAGCTATTATTGCTGAGCTTCTTTCTGTTGTTGTTATCAAAAATAACACCGAAGCTAACACCCCCTTTCAACTCCTTTTCAGTGTGTAGGTGGTTAGCGTGTAAGTAGCGGGTGTTTTGAACTGAAGACGAATTTAAAAATTCGTAGTTCGTAATTCGTAATTCGTAATTAATGTAAGAAAGCGGGATTTAGACCCCGCTCAAACATGAACGCCTTTTAATGCGAGGCAAGGGAGCCGTTTTTTGAATTTCTAATTACGAATTACGTAGCTTGCTAACGCGAGAGCGAGCATTCATAATTACGAATTATTTTGGTCAGTGCTATTCAGCTCATGACAGCAGGTACTCGCAGCTCTGGCTCTTGGAACAGAGGGGTGCTCAGGTAACGTTCCCCAAAGCTAGGCTGAACCATGACGATGAGCCGTCCTTCATTTTGGGGACGTTTGCCAACTTGAATGGCAGCGCAGAGGGCGGCACCTGTAGAAATGCCGGAGAGGAGTCCTTCCTCACGAGCGAGACGACGGCCATAAGCGATCGCATCATCATCGGTAACGACAATTACTTCATCGATCAGCTCAACTTTGAGAACCTCAGGAATAAAACCGGCACCAATTCCCTGAATTTTATGGGGGCCGGGACGCCCTCCCGAAAGTACTGAACTGTTGATCGGTTCGACGGCGATCGCTTGGAAACTGGGTTTGCGTTGTTTAATCACTTCCGCAACGCCAGTAATGGTGCCACCCGTACCCACTCCAGCGATCAGGAAATCTACTTGTCCTTCCGTATCCTCCCAAATTTCTTCCGCCGTCGTCTCCCGATGAATTTGGGGGTTGGCTGGGTTGTTAAACTGTTGCAGCATGTAGGCATCAGGTGTCGTCGCAACAATCTCCTGCGCCCGTTGAATACAGCCGCTCATGCCCTGAATGCCTGGAGTTAATTCTAGTTTGGCACCGTAAGCTCGCAGCATTGCCCGTCGCTCTGTGCTCATGGTGTCAGGCATGGTCAAAATGAGCTGGTAACCTTTGGCTGCCGCGGCCATCGCTAGAGCAATACCCGTATTTCCAGAAGTCGGTTCCACTAAAACCGTTTTTCCTGGAGTAATCAGCCCCTGCTTTTCTGCCGCATTGATCATGCTAGCGCCGATACGGTCTTTAACGGAGGCGGCTGGATTCATCCCTTCTAGTTTCACAACAATGCGAGCTAAACAGCCCTCTGATTGAGGGATGCGGTTTAACTGTACCAAAGGTGTCCGACCAACGAGTTCTGTAATATCTTGGGCAATACGCATGAGTGGTTAGTCTTAGTGAATAGTTGTTAGGGTTTAAGGGTCCGTAGAGGAGTTGAAAGTAGGACAAAAAAACAAAAATTTTTCAATAGCTCTGTCTCCGACCGGAGCTTTCGTGAGCAGATGAGGTCATTTCGTACTTCATACTTCACACTTGAGCTTTGACCCATGACTAAATGTAATACATGATATCGAGCTGGCGTCGGGCATCTCGCTTTTCACACAAATCTTGAAGTGTGTATTTTTGCAAGACTTCATGGGCGCGGTCGTGGACTTCCTGCCAAATTTCGCCGACGATAGCGCTTTCTATTGTTTTCGGTGGGGTATCACTTTTAGAGGCTTTAGCGTTTGAGCCTTCTAGGCAGTTAATCACATCTAAAAGCGTAATTTTCCAAGGTTCTCGCCCTAGGACATAACCTCCTTTGGCTCCTCGATGGCTACGTACTAGGCTGCCACGTCTCAATGTGGCGAGTAGCTGTTCTAAATATCGGTCAGGGATATTCTGGATAGCCGCAATCTGGCGGATTTGTAGCGGCTCACCTTCGTTGTAACAAGCCGTTAACTCCAACAACGCCAAAAGTGCATACTCGGTTTTACAGGAAAGTTCCACGGGTTCGATCACGTTTAAAAGGCATCTTTTCCAGTATACTCCGGTTCACCACCGGTGATTGCCCTATTGGGGATCAGATCAGAAAAAGCCTCGCAGATAGCGAGGCTTTAAACTCAGATGGTCATTCTTCCGCTTGAGCGGTTATATGCTTCTTTTAGAAGGTGAACGTAGTTCTGAGTGTACCGATGACGGCATCTCTTTCGTCTTCGTTTTGACCAGGAGCGGTAACCCAGATGACACCTGGAGTCACAGAGATATTATCGTTTAGCTTATATTTGTAGAACCCTTCCAAGTGCCAAACGTTATCACGAGTAAAGCCTCCAGCAGGACGCACCCCAGTACTCAGACCTCTTAAGGTCGGCTCTACACCTGCAAACAGACCTAAAACACTACCGGGTTTACCGAAGTCAGAAAAAGCAACGCCTCCACCATAAGTCCAGATGTCGCCAGTGCCCTGACCCAACAGAATTGCCTTGGTGAATGCCCCAAAACCGCTAATTGAAATATTTTCAGATAGGCGGAAGGCGGCTTGGAGTCCGTAGGAGTTACTGACAACGGGAGTAGAAGCTCGACCGGTAACTAACGCAGGTGTGTTAGCAAAGCGAGAACCTACTACAGGAAAATTACCAACACCAGCATCGAAGATAGCAGTGTTTGAATTGTGATAACCATGAACGTAGGTCGCACCAATGCCAAGGCGGTCGCCAAGATTGAAGTTAAGCTGCGCTAGAGCCGAATAGTCCCCATCAAACAAACCTGACTTCTCGTTAGGATCATTGGCACCAAAAGATCTTGTGTTGCCAAGATTACTTCCTGCGCCAGCCAAGTAACCCACCGTGAGTGTACTCGGTCCCAAGATACTCTCTAACGGCCCAACTCCAAAGCTGATCGCAGCACCAGCACCACCACCAATCCGATAGATGGGACTTTCCTGAGCAAAGGTAGAGAGGGCACCATTGCCACCATCATAATCCTCAAAGTAAGGGTTGAGCGTAGGAGCGTAGTCGCTGTGAATACCACCAGTCGCGGCCAGGTAAACCTTCGAGCTGCCAAAGTTGAAGTAGTATGCCAACCAGTCTAGGACGACATTGTTGTTACCGGTGTTACCGAAGTTAAACGTCTGTTGCCCTTCAGTTAGTAGTGTTCTGTTGCCCGCCGCGTCTTGGTTAAATGCAAATTGTGTTGCATTACCCGCCGCAAGACGAGTTACCAAGCGATCGCGACCTGTAAAGCTGGTGTTGAACGTCAAACGTACCCGGTCTTGGAATACCGTATTGTTGGAAACCCCACCCCGACTAAACTCGTCCGTGAGGGCGAAGATGGCTTCTCCCGCCAGTTTGGTGGTGGTTGAGAATTGATGGTCTTCTAGGAAAGCTACACGACCTTCGAGTTGATCAACTCGCGTTCCCAAGGTTGCCAGTTCTGTCCTGAACTCATCGACTAAGCGCTGTAGAGTTTCTAAGTCAGCTCTCGTGGCGAAATCCCCAGTCTGACCAAGCTGACGTTCGATTTGCTGTAAACAGGCGTTTAAACCAGCCGCAAACTCATAGCGAGTCATGGCTCGGTTGCCGCGAAATGTGCCGTCCGGGTATCCAGCAATACAACCGTAACGCTCTACCAAGCTACGTAGCGCTTCATAGGCCCAGTCTGTGGGTCTGACATCGCTCAGTTGGGAAACATTGGTTACCTGGTCTTGGGTCGTCGCGTTGTTACCTTCGCGGCTGTAGCGGTTGATTTGATTTAAAACGTCTGAGTTATTAGTAGGTTCTCCCGGAGCCATTTGGGCAATGGCTGGAGGTACAGCTGCTGGCGCTGGCTCTACTCCTGCCTCGTTCACTGGTGTCGGTTGGCTAGGAGTCAAAGACACTGACGAAGGCAATTCCAGGTCAGCCAGCTTTGGCTCTGCTGGAGTTGGTGTTGCGACGGTTGACAATTCTTGTTTTGGCTGAGCCTCTGGCGAAGTGATTTCCGCGGTTGGCGCGATTGCCTGAGACTGAGCTTCTGGTTTTTGAACCTCTGCGGTTTGAGGTTGAACCGCGGCTGCTGTCGCCGCTTGGCTGTCATTGGCTAGTAAGCTGTCACTACCCGCTGCACGCACTGCACCCGCTGAAACGAGCAGGGTTGCGCCTAACACAGCCGGACTAACAATTAAAGCTCTCCACAGTAATTTAGACATCTTCTCTTATCCTCACACCTTATATAGAAAGAGTTGTCTCGTCTTTAGAAAGAGTTGTCTCGTCCTTCCTTGAATTATGGTACATCGTCTGTGGTTCTTAGGCTAGACAGACTTTTTCTTGAGTTTTACCACTAATTAGTCTGGTTATACCTTAACCTGTAAGGCATCGAAGTCCAATCTATGAGGTTTTCAGTGTAGAGTTGTAGGGGTTTGCCGTAGAGTCGTAGGGCTGAGATTTAACTTTATTTTAACCCAAGTTATAAGCAAGAAATCACTTGGGCTAGTTCAAAATCCTGGGATGTCAACCCACCTGCATCATGGGTTGTCAAAGTAATCGTTATTTGGTTATAAGAAATTTCTAAGTCCGGGTGATGTCCGGCGGCTTCTGCGGGTTCGACGAGCTGATTCACAAATGCGATCGCTTCCACAAAATCCTTAAATTTTCGAGTTAGCCGCAACTTTTTTCCTTCCACTCTCCACCCTTCTAGCGGCTTGGCACGTTCTTGAATCTCTGTATCCGTGAGTAGGGAAGCCATGCTGACCTGTCTCCTGATGCTAATCAACCCAACAAAAACGTTCAGCTCTCCCCCTAAAAAAAACTATCCGCTTTCACGGAAGTGTTTAGGTTTAATCCCTCACACGTTGTGAAAGCGGTCTAGCGGGTCTTCTGATTGAAACCAGACTGCCGGAAGGAACTCCGATCCAGCTCAGTCTATCAATTAATATGATTCTCCGAAGAGAACCGAGCTGACTGTTAGAGAACAGCCCCGGCGCACAGCCGGCTAACTCCAACCAGATGACCCATGGTTTTACTACTATCTATCATGGGCATCACCTCCTATAATTTCCTATACGGTTCTGTTGCCGTAATTGACAAGGTGCCTTAGCACCTTTCATCAACATAACACAAAGAAAATTTTCTGGCCTTGCTTTCACAAAAATACCCCCACCGAGGGGTAGGGGTAGAAAGCTAACCGGAAATTCAAGTCAGCTATTGCTTACAGAGCGTTACCGCGAGGTAGAACTTCCTCAGGGAACTCAAAGTGCTCGTGGGGTTGGTCTTGAGGAGCCATCCAAGCCCGTAGACCTTCGTTCAACAGAATGTTCTTGG
>JAMPKV010000035.1 GCA_039962225.1 Microcoleus sp. AS-A8 | reverse complement strand
TAACTTTAGCAAATTCAGGGAAATAGCCAATACCTATACACAATTTAGGCATGAAACGGCAAGAGGAGAAGGTTAAAAATGTTCACTACACCTCAGCCCCAAGCTCCTCAGACCGTTCGAGAAACTATCCAGTGGCTGCTGCGCTTGGGGCGACCGCCACTGCCCGAATGTCCGATCGAGGCAGCAAAACAGGGCAAAGAACCCAAACAGCCTTGCTTCCTGGATGGGAAGTATCTGAAGACGGTCAACTGGAAACAATGGCAAGAGATTCAACCACTACAAGAAATCCTCGATGCCTGGTTCTCCAACCCCAAAACTGGGATAGGCACGCTAGGCGGTTGGAACGGAAAGCATTGGCTTGGATGGATTGACTTCGATCGCAAAGACTTCCCCTCCCCGGATGCGTGCGATCGCACAATACAAGAGTGGCTCGAAAAATACCCCGCCTTGGAAGCAGTTCCAATGTTTCGGACTCCCAGTGGCGGTTATCGCTTCTTAGTCGCCTTTAGTCGGGAACCGGAAAACTTCAAAGCTAACTCTGGGTTTAGCCTCAAGTCTGATGGGAGTCACCACGTTGGAGAACTGCTCAGCAAGAACGGCGGACATACGCTTCTGCCTCCAACCGTCGGAATTACGGGTGTTGCTTACGAGTGGATGCAATGGAGCGAATATCCACCAGTATTTGAGCAACCAGAAGATATCGGAATCTATCCGCTTATCAAAAAAGCTGAGAGCGAGCCAACCACACTCCAGCTACCTCAGCGTAGCAACTTGCTCGGTGACACACAACTGACAGACTTATTAAATAACGATATACTGCCGAGGTTTTCAGCTCCGCAAGCTTTCAACTGGTCGGGACATAACCTCCAAGAATACCCTGGCGGTAAACACAAGGGAAACTGCCCCTGGCATGAATCTAAGTCGGGTACGGCTTTCTACTGCGAACAGAAAAACGGCGTCTGGTTGTGGCGATGCCCAGCGTGTGAAATTGGCGGCGGGGTGGTAGAGTACCGCCATCGTCTTGCAGGCGGTAACGGCTCACCGCGAGGACGAGAGTTTGTAGAACTGGTGCAACAACTAGCTTGGGAAGTTGGTGTATCAATTCCCAGTAGTTTAGAGCGCAAGTCTGGTAACTCCAGCCAACCGAGTAACAAGGTCATTGTGCACCCCGCTGCCCTAAGAACCACCCTCAGTTCTGAGGAGGTATTCAAGCGAATTGACAACCTGAGCGAGCAGGAATTACCAGAGTCGGAGTTAACGCTAAAGCTTTCGGATTTAGCGCGGGAAGCCGAGCGGCATCCTAAGGAAGTTCGGTCAATTTACAATGCGCGGCTTGGCGAAAAAACTCAGCAGCAGGATTTATCGGATAACGTCGTTCAGTTCCAGAAGTTAGCCGACTATCTGCTCAAAGCACAAACCGTCAACTGGGGAGAGCTTTTGCCTGAACCACTCATCCAAGGGCTGTTGACGAAGAGCGAGTCTTCGCGAATTGACCCAATCTACCTGATTCAAAATTTGCTACCAGGCTCTGGAGGGATGATAGGCGCGAACATCGGTTTGGTTGTTAAGGAAGGAGAAACTGAGGCTGATTCCTGGATTGAGTATCCCAACGTCTGGACGGCTACCATCGCTCCTCCTAGCTCTGGGAAATCAGATGCCGATCGCGCTATCCTCAATCCAATTCAACGCCTGCAAGAGGCGGAAGCTGACCGCTACGAACAAAGTAAAGTAACGCTTTCTAAGTTAGAGGAAGCCTGGAAGAATAAGCCAGCCAGGACGCGAGAGGCACTACAAGATACCCTGGACAACCCAGCTAACTACAAAGAGTCAGAAGTTGGCAAATGTCGAAAGTATTTGCTTGATGAAGGCGAAATTGAAGCGATAAAGCGCAGAATTTCAGAACAACCCGCTCGTGCTGGCTCTATCTGGGCACCCGACGAGTTATTAGGGCTTTTCAAGGGGTTAGATCAGTTTAAGTGCTCTGGTAGGGGGAATGCCCGACAGTTTTTACTGAAGGCTTGGAATGGCCCTCTAAAAGGATACGTGGATCGGGTGAACGAGAATGAAAGTTTTCGGTTCCAAATGCAGTTACTGACTATCTGTGGAGGCATACAAATAGAACCCGCCAGTCAATTCTTTAACCCAGACGGCAACCATACAGATGCCGATGGCTTACAATCTCGCATTCTTCCAGCTATTCCGACGCTGCACCCGGATTTTGATAAATGGTCGGATATCAAAGTCAGCCTGGATAAACTGCTCAGCAACCTTTACGAGAAACTGGAGCAACTCCCAACTGGGTTAGTCTACCTCAGTCCTCAAGCCATGCAGCGCTGGAAACATCAGTGGGAAAAGTACCGTAGGGGTTACAAAACTTATTTGCACACGAATCCAGCCTTTGCCTACTTTCAGGGAAAAATGTGCAGTAACCTCATGCGGCTTGCCTTGATTCTTCATTGCCTCGAACACTGCTACCTTCCAAAATCTAATTTTTTCAGTTTGGGGTTAGACACGTTGGAGCGGGCAATTAGCTTGGCTAGTTTCTACATCGGTCAGTTCCGACTCATGCAGGCTCAATTTACTAAGTCACCAGAACAGGGACTAAGCGAGTTTCTAATGAACATTTTATCCCTGTGCTTGGCAGAAGGGCGAATTAATCCCAGCCGCGTCATTAACAAGTGGCGTCGGCACAAGGGCAGAGATGGTAAGTCGCTCAAATCGCCTGAAGTTCAGGATATGTTCAAAACTATTGCCCAGTCACGACCCCAACAGGTTCGGTTTGACGGTAAAGAACTCATAGCATTGGTAGCCGATCACTCGGCTCAAATGCCTTCTGCCCAAGGCGACAGCGTCACACTCTCGACTGACGCTAACTCCCAACTGTTCGGTCAGACGACTAATGGCAGTCAAGGGGGGGCTATTGAAGAATGCGATTGCACTCCGCGCACTGCTAAATACGATAGCGAAGCGCTGCTGCGTTTGCGTAAGCATGGTGCGGAGCAGCAAAGCGCAGATCGCATTCGATCGGAATGCGATCGCGTTCGATCAGAATTCGATCACCCCGATCGAACGAAAAAAGTCGCACTGGTTAAGGAGTCTGATGACTTATTCGATCAATTCGATCGCCCCCCCTCCCTCACCTATGAGCTTGATACTGATGATTCTTTCTCAACGAATTTGTTTCTCCAACCCCCAGTTTTTGATCGAACCGATCGAATAACAGATGAAACCCTAGTAGAGGAAGACACAGAGGCGTTCGATCGCCCCGATCGAATGCGATCGAAGCGATCGAAAAATCAGACGGAAGAAGTACCAGCCTCCCAAGGCGCTGCTTCCACGTCTTTGAATCCTGAACCCACCTCACCTACTGAGTTCCGAGTAGGCGATCGCGTTTTTTGGGAAAACTGCCCTTCCTGTTGCGAAGAGTTAGCCCCGTTTGAAATCACGGCTATTGATGGCGATTACACGAAGCTTGACTTGATTAACAAGCCGGTGCCACTAGCAGAGCTAAGGTTAGCGACTTAGCGCTCTGAAGAGTCACCCCGACCCCGACGCCCTAACACTCTGAAAGCGGCTTGCAGCAGGGTTTCTCAGGGTAGGCGTACCAGTGAGAGCCGTAACGTCTAGTTAGACGTTACACATAAAATTCCCGCGCCGCCTGTAACCTCTAGTTAGGAGTTACACCTTGACTTCAGAATCAAAAGGAAAATTAGAAATTCTTAAAGCAGCGGCAGATATCTCAGATTGGGGGTACGGTCGTTGGGCTTACGAACAGTGGGAAATCTTCAACGAACAGTATTGGGACGGAAGTTTAGAACCCGGTGGTATTTTTTGGGGACTTACACCCCACGGACAATCGCTTGGCTCTTATGAATCCTGGCGCAATGCCATTACCTTGCACAAAGCTCTTGTTGAACCAGCTTCTAACGCCTGGGGGCGCGGTAAATTACTGGGTAAGAAATTCGCGGCGGATGTGTTGCTCCACGAGATGATCCACCAAGCTCTTTTTCAACAAGGAAAAGTCTGCCCGGAATCCCACAACTGCGAGGCTTGGTGCGATGAGATTAATCGCCTCATCCCCTTGATGGGCATCGAAACCAGTCTGATTGCCCGACCTGTGAAGCAGCGTCGAATCAAAGTTGAGTCAGTGGGGGTAGACGGCAAGCTTACCACAAAGTCCAAAGTAACCTGGGAGCCACGACCGGGGTTTATGTCTCGTTCGATGATTGCTAATTTTCCCCACTCGTTGCGATCGCACTCTTACTATGAAAAATCGGTGGTTCAGTTAGGCAAAAAATCAGGATTGTTGGTAGATAGCGATCGCAGTAGTTGAGCGTAACTCCTAGTTAAGCGTTACAGTTAACGAGCTAGCGCGGGGTTAAGACAAGGCAGTCGAGGGCAAGGCTCATCTTTGGTTTACTGTAGAGAGCGAAAAAAATTGGGGGAGATTTAACTGGAGCGTCTGGTCAGACCCCATCTCCAACTTTGCCTACTAGAGATAGCAGCCAAGACATGAGGATTTGGCCCATGTCTGCAAAAACTACTCAACTTCCATTAAAGGCAAAGTCGTCCGGAGCGGCTTCCTGACGTTTGAGTATCCAGGCTAATGCGATAGCGAAGCGCTGCTGCGTTAGCGAAGTGGTAGCGACGTTAGGAGTGTCAGCGCAGATCGCTGGATTAACCTCTTCAGGTGACTCGATGAGGACAGACAAGGGTGTTATGGCTCCTTTCGTCCCAGCTTGCTTCACCACTTCAATCACTAATTGCCCATCTTTGTCAGTTTTCCGCTCAATTAGAGCATTTTGCATGAATGGATAAAATGGGGCAAGACCTTGGCATAGCAGTTCATCAGAGGCTGCCATTGCCTCGTCAAGAACTAGAGCTTGACCGTCGATTTTCAGAATTGGCATAGGACTGAGTACTTAGATTCCTCAGCAGAGACAGCGATACTACCCTTTTTTGAATTCAAAATTGACGCCTTGTCACTTCCATCAGGTTCAATTTATTCTCTGTTCAAGAATATAATTCACAGAAAATTTATGTATTACAATCGTATTTATATTGACATCAACCTTAAGAAAGATGTTAGAGTCGTAGCGTAGATGACCAACTCATAATTCGACTTTGAAAAAAATGCTCACTTTGAATTTGAGAGCGAATTAAATGTTGAGCAAAATTTATATGGAGTTGATTGTCTTTGCTTAAGTGGTCAACGAGTTTTGAAGGAAAAGTTGGGAAGTTAGAGATATCAGGCGACTGGAACAGAAGTTTTGATATCAGCGTACCAACTATTTTTTTGCCGATATTCGTGTAACCTGAGTTCGAGAGTTTATGCAACATCCGACTTTTCCGACTTGACAATCCGACTTTCCCGACTGACAAGGGCGGGGGAGAGGAAGTATCATAGAAATAAGATGCAGTCTCAAAATTTTTTGAAGCAATTAACTTTCCTTCCATAACTTCTGAACGACACGGTTGTAATCAGGGTTTAACGCTACATAAGGGACTTCTACTCTCATTACTACCACGCTGTGCAGAGGAATTTTAGGAATTACTATGAGCGTGAATTACAGCGCCTTTGAATGCCTCAAGCTAGGCAAAGTGAAACCGGATTAGGACGAACTCATCAAGGTTTGAGCTATTTCCAATGAGATTGTGCTCTCAATCTGTTCACTTGAAATCTCCAGTCCTCACGACTGACCCATGTTGATTACTTAACTCTCTGGACTGAACTGCATTACGGGAATAACGAAGACTTGTCAATAGAGAATTCACGTACACAGCCTATCCCTTTTTCCACAAGAAGTTAAGTAATTTCCAGGTTCTCCAGAGAAACAAAAGAGAAGATAGTTATTACTATACCCTGAGAAATTTTACCCGATTATCTCAAATTCAATGAATTTATTGGTTTTTCTGAAACAAATTAATAAATATATTGCCCCTTATAGATGGTTAGCAATCTTCATTTTGATTCGCCAAGTTTTTGAGGCGGGCTTTGACTCAACCATGAGAATGAGTTTAAAGTTTATTATTGATGCCGCCATTGTTCCCAAAAACTTTGGTCTTCTGATTGTAATTCTGTTGCTTTTGGTTGGCGGAGCAATCATCTTAACATTTGTTGGTTTGCTTGGGGACTTTTATACAGCGCGTTTTGGCGTTTTGGTGAGCAACAACATCCGAAGCTCTCTATTCGAGCGCATCCAAAGCCTTTCTATGGAGTTTTTTGGACGGCGTTCATCTGGGGATATTGTCAACTGCTTCTTGGCGGATGTCGAGAAGGTGGAAAACAGTCTGAGTACAGGGTTAGCAATCGTTGTTTTAGACCTCAGTGGTATTCTGTTTTCTGCTATTTTCCTGTTCTCCCTTAACTGGCAGTTAGCGGTTCTCAGTTGCATCGGTTTAACGTTCTGCATTCTCGCTCCTGCCAAAATTGGTCATCGCGCTACCTCTGAAAGCTACCTATTGCGGCAAAAAGAAGGACACATCGCCAACGTGGTTGGAGAGAATATTCTCTCTCAATCAGTTGTCAAAGTCTTTGGCTTGGAAAAACGAATGTCAAGGGATTTTGCCACCCATTTAAATGACTTGAAACGGGTTTACGTTCGGGCGAAATTTCTCTCCTACTTAGTGCAAAGACTTCCGACGCTGACGTTTATCCTCGTGCAGCTAGTGGTTCTAAGTATCGGTGCAGTGATGACCTACTGGAATTGGCTTTCGGTAGGGACGCTCGTCTCGTATCAGGTTTTATTGCTAGGGTTGAATCTCAATATTATCAGCTTTACATTTGCGCTGCCTTATTTTATAGAAGGGGGAGCAGCCATGCAGCGCATCGGGGATATTTTGGCAGAAATTCCTGAGATAAAAGAGGCTCCTGATGCGATTGACTTGCCGCATTTGTCCAAGGAAATTTGCTTTGATGATGTCAGCTTTAGTTACTCTGCTGAACGAGGAGGGATTCAAAATCTATCACTAAAGATTCGACAAGGGGACTTTGCGGTATTTGTCGGTCATAGTGGTGCAGGGAAAAGTACCATTGTTAATTTACTGACGCGGCTCTATGACCCAGATTCTGGGTGCATTTTGTTTGATGGAATTGATGTGCGTCATGCAACAGTACGCTCCCTCCGCTCTCAAATTGGACTGGTTTCTCAGGAAGTGATTTTGTTTAATTCCTCGGTGCGAGAAAACATCCGCATGGGCTGTTTGTCAGCGACTGATGAGCAGGTAGAAGCCGCAGCAAAAGCCGCAGAAATTCACGATTTTTTCTTGTCTTTGCCTCAAGGTTATGACACACCTGTAGGCGACAGGGGGGGACAGTTATCAGGGGGACAACGGCAAAGAATTGCCTTAGCTAGAGCGTTGGTGAGAGAACCAGCCATTCTGATTTTGGATGAAGCTACATCAGCATTAGACCCGGCGACGGAAGCAGAAATTATGACAACTTTAGAGCGTATTTCTAAAGAACGCACGGTGATTTTTATTACCCACCGCTTTGCCCATGCGTTGCGTGCAGATATGGTTTTTGTGTTGGACAAAGGGTGTCTCGTTGTTAGTGGTTGAATTACGGATTTGATTCAATAAGGAGGACTTTATACCACAGTTTTGCAATCAACTGACGAATCCATAACAGTAATTAATCAACATAAATCAACAAGGTGAATGCAATGACTTATTCTCTTTTCAAGAACAACACTGATGTAGTAATCAATCATGTCCAACATCTCAAAAAGGCAGTTACAAGCCATGACCAGTTGATACCTACCATCTCGTACTGGGCTATTCAAAAATCCATTACCAATCTTCAGGCTATCACTCGGTTCTACTTTCCCTTGCTAGGTCTTTCTGAAGCAGACTTTCCTCAATTTATACCCCTACTCATATTTGTCGAGGCTACGATATATCAGATTGATGAAGAATACGAAAACCACATTGATGAACCCAAATTCATCTCAAAACACATCTCGGTACTGCGAAATATATTAACTCAGCTAAATCTGTTCGATGAAACATTGGAAACCGAACTGCAACAGGGATTAACTTATTACCGCTTGGAACAGAAGTTTTGTTCAGGAGCGATACCTACCGAGGAAGATATTAATCTCGCCAGCCTCTTCAAGTGTTTTGATTTTGGCGTTTTGCAGCGGCTTTTGTATAAATTAACGGCCCAGCCTTATGATGAGGAAATATTGGAAATTAGCCGACTTTCAGACCAAATTTGCAAAGTTGCTGCCGACCTCGAAGACTATAAAGAAGATATCAGACGCAACGTTATTAACACGTATCGAATGTTTGTACGCCTCTATGGTTCTGAGGCTCCCCAACACCTGCGGCACTATCTTGAAAGCTTGAACTCCAAGCTGCAACATCGACTCAAATTGCTAGAACAAACTAGACCAGAACTGGCTAAAAAATTTATTGAACTGTGGAATGCAGATCTGAAATTAGAGAAAATGTGGAATGCAGAGACTGAGGATTTCGCGGTACCGGAAATTCCTGAGCCAATTCTGGAAGAGGGCACTTTAGTTTCACGCTGATACACTGTTTGCACAACTGATGCCAGAAATCCGAAGCAGACGCTTTGCACACTTCACAGCAGAGCAACAGAAGTTGGAGGATTTCTGACACGCTCCCCTAGTAGGAAGGGAGCCTTTATTGCATGACATCGAAATTCAATTCAGATTTTCTGCAAGCAATGCTTCGTCCTTCATTTTGAGTGAATGTCGCTTAACAATAACTGTGAATTGATTAATGAATTCTGTGAAAAACATAGCAACTAAATTATCAAATCAAACGGGTGAACAAGCAACATCAGAGCAGGCGGTTCTAACCCAAACCCGTAAAGCTGACCATTTGCGGATTTGCCTAGAAGAAGATGTGCAGTTTCACCAAACCACCAATGGACTGAAACACTATCGGTTTACTCACTGCTGCTTACCAGAAATAGACCGAAGCGAGATTGACCTGAGTACAACCTTTTTTGAGAAGAAACTGGGATTTCCCCTTCTGATTTCATCAATGACTGGCGGAACTGAACAGGCTCAGATGATTAATTACCGTCTTGCGGAAGTTGCCCAACACTACCGAATTGCAATGGGAGTCGGTTCTCAACGGGTGGCGATCGAAAACCCCCAGGTTGCTTCCACATTTGCTGTGCGCTCTCTAGCACCCGATATTCTACTGTTTGCTAACTTGGGTGCAGTACAGCTCAACTACAAGTACGGCATTGATGAATGCCGACGAAGCGTGGATTTACTAGAGGCGGATGCTCTAATCCTACACCTCAATCCCCTGCAAGAGTGTATTCAAACGAATGGAGATACTAACTTTCGGGGACTACTCGCCAAAATAGCGACTCTTTGCCAAAAGCTTCCTGTTCCCGTCATTGCCAAAGAAGTTGGTAACGGTATCTCTGCACAGATGGCTGAGAAACTCATTGAGGCTGGGGTGAGCGCCATTGACGTAGCCGGAGCGGGTGGAACATCTTGGGCAAAAGTAGAAAGCGAACGGGCATCAGAAGCACGACAACGCCGACTGGGGACAACGTTTGCCAACTGGGGATTGCCAACGGCAGAATGTGTCACAGCAGTGCGGGCGATCACTCCCAAAATTCCCATTATTGCTTCTGGTGGACTTCGCAATGGTCTTGACGTTACCAAAGTTATTGCCCTTGGTGCAGATTTAGCAGGTTTGGCGTTTCCCTTTCTCAAAGCAGCCGTTGAATCTGAAACTGCGCTAACCGAGTTAGTAGAAGATTTAGTCGCTGAAATGACTACGGTTTTATTCTGTACTGGCAATGCCACGTTAGCTGGCTTAAGAACCTCTGGTGTAGTGGAGCGAATAACCATTGAATGAGACTGTGGAGCAAGCAGGTAGTTGGACAGTGAGCGCCAAGATACTGGAAAGTACGATCAAGACCTTGCCAGAAGAACCCATTACGTGGTGGTGAACCCAACTAGCCAACAAGTTGACCTCTGATTTCAAACTTGAGCATATACCACCTGCCTGGGCGATCACCTCAAAGGGACATGGGCATTGCGATCGCATGAGAGAGCACCACCATGTGCGATCACTTGAAACCTCACCCCCAGATACAGCCTGCAACTCGCCCAGTCCAAACTGACTCCTTCATAAACCTTTACAAACAGTTGAAATTTCCTCTCGTTCTATCTGGAGTCTTTGTCTAGTCTTGGCTAACAGATTCCCATTGTAGGACAGGCAATAGTGTCTGTCGAGTTGATGGTGCTCAGGCTTTCTTTTTGGCGCTGGGCAGGGTTTTTCCTGGAATTGGGATGCAATTGGGATTCGAGAAGGGAGAGTTTTTCAAGAGTTTTATTTTGCATCAATTGGGTTCACTACCAGTTATTGATTTATGTCAGATTCTCAAACAGTTAGTGCATCATACCTGCGGGGAAGTTCAGAAGAATTAGGGAAAGGGTTTTGGCAGCAATGGCAGCAGTATCAAGATTATCTTCACCGTTGCTGCATCAAGTGGATGGGGGGGAACCCGACGGATGCGGAAGATGCCCTGAGTCGAGCAATGCTGAAAGCTTGGAAAAAGGTGCAAAAGTACGCGGCGGGGGAAATTTCTAATTTTAAGGCATGGCTGACGACGCTGACTCGCAATCTGTGCATGGACATTTATCGTGAACGCAGTCGGGGGGCGAATCAAGTTGAGGATATAGAAGGTTACGCTTCTTGTGAGGAGCAAGGACTGGTACAGAGTGAGAATACGCCTTATTGTGCAGTGGAGACTGACGAGAAAAGGGTTGTGATTTGTCGTGCTATTGATAATTTACCCCCTAGGTTGCGCGAGACGTTTATTCTGCATTTTTATCAAGAACTGTCTTATCAAGAAATTGCTCAACAGCAAGAGATTTCCTACCCGAATGTCTGCAAGCGGATTTCCCAAGCGCGGAAGATTTTGCGTGAGGAGTTGAGGGGATATTTTATCGAGGAGGAGGGGACGGATAAATCTGTTCCACCGACTGCAACGGAATCGGCAATTGGGGAAATTTCCGAGGGGAATGGGGGAGTTGAAGCGGATGCAGACGAGACGGTAACTTTATCCCTTGCGGTGGTGGAAGTGGAGAATGTTGTGGGTTCCGAAGCGATCAAGGTAGTGCGTGACGTGCAGCACTCAGAGTCAGTGATGGTTGGAGCGACTAATGATGGGAAGTTAGAAGTAAAGAGTGATGGTTGTCGGTGTGTTGAGCAGGCGCTGTGTGAAAGGCAGTTTGCACCGATTTTGGCGTTGGTTCAATTTGAGGAAGAAACTGGAAGTTGGGGGAATTCCTATCTGGCGGTGCTGAGGAAGCAACAGCATCAGGTGGGGAAAGTTGCGGGAGAATTTGTGCGATCGTCCCGCTCTCCTCCTTTGTATTGTTTTCCCTATTTTCAATCCCTTGTCAAGAGTCTGTCGGGGATGATAATGAGGGTTCGTCTCTTTTGAGTCAAATCTACTGAACTCCGCCTTATACACAGGCAATTTTTTTAGCCATGTATCGGTCAACAAACACGTAAATAGAAATGAGGTATTAGCAATGAGAGCTTTTCACATGAATCTTCTTAACTACAATGCGAATACTATGTTTCCCTTGAACGGCAACCAAACCCCAAAACATACGAGGATACAGGATGAATTAAATAACTATAGAAACAATGTGATGGGACAACAAAATAATGTTGATGTCGCAGGTTTTACAGAAGTATTTGTCGCCACTGGTGCAAATCCGAATAATGTTATCAATGCACTCGGAAACCTAGGGGATGCTCTCGGCATCCCAAGAGTAGGAGGGAATCACCAAATAGCGGTAGTCAGATGCGGTTTTACGGCCTTGCAGCCAAATGGAAACGAGGTTGTAGCAATAGTATTAAATGGGAATGCGATAATCGCCAATTACTATATAGCAGCATATTGCCCTCCCCAAGCTGTACAGCCGGGCTGGCATGAAACAACTATTGTTGCTGCACAGGCAGGATACACATCCCATCTTGTCCAAGAGCCGTACATGGTCGCAGACTATAGATATATAGTGGGCGTGGAATTTAGCCTAGGTGGTACAAATTACGACATCGCATTTATCCATAATAGGCAACCGGGTGCCGAGCAGGGAACAGTGATGATGGGACAGATAAGGAACTATCTTGGTCAAGCAACCAATGCAAATATGTTACTTGGTGGAGATTTTAACCTAGATCCGCTATGTCAGAACGCGAATCCATGCTCCTCCGGGGCGGGAGCAAATGCCCGATGGTACTACAGTAATGGAGCAACAACTGCTGCGGATAACCCGCGAGACTGGTGGATCTCTGCCAATCAGTTTTTAAATGGACAGCAACCAGCCCAATGCAACGTCACACCCACAATGCCGAATCCAAATACAACCGGAACCGGAACCGATCACAGAGGGATAGGAATCACGATCAACTAAATATGATAGAAGTAACCGTAGAGATCGCATCGGTGTACAGGTGGTTTAGATCAAAGGCGAGTGAGATCGTAGAACCGGACACATGGCCTAACGACGCACTTGATTAAGGGAATAAGGAATCGGAACTCAATGGCTCCAGAGAACTTCAACCCAGTCGTGAATGAATCTTTACCAGAGTGAGACCGAAGACAACCCCAAAAATCCAACAGGAAAATTTCGGCATAGTCACAACAATCGTGTCATAGGGGGCATCTAGTCAGGAAAAAAGCTTATATAGCAGTGTGAAATGGGTTGTACCGAGTCCAGCCCGAATTCCCAACAGAGAGTGGCTTCTAGACGGAAAGGTGGCACAACTGACCTTAACTCAAAAAATTCACAAAAGACTCTTTGGTTTCTCTTCAAAAAAGGTATTCACGGAAGATTTACACATTACAGCTATATTCTGATTGACATCCTCCTTAAGACATAAGTTATCTTCGTAATGTGTAGGAGTTTACGCAACGATCCGACTTTCCCGACTGACGCGGGCGGAGTTTGGGAGCCATGATGGAGACAAAGATGCAGTTTTGAAACTTGGAAGGGAAGTGGTTAACAACACCCTGAGTTATAAAGCAAGACTCACAGTAGACTTGCTTCTCTCCAATTTTCGCATTTGATAACAACCCAGTACCCACCCAAACTCTCAATCAGTGCGATCGCATTTCAGATAAAAGAAGATGACTACCAAAAGGAGTAATATGGCGACAATCAGACTGATGCACGCTAAACTTCATCGAGTACGTGTGACCGATGCCAAGCGCGATTATGTAGGCAGTATCACCATTGACCAAGAGTTGTTGGAGAAAGTCGGAATACTGCCCCTCGAAGAAGTGGAGATAGTCAACATCAGCAACGGCAACCGTTGGTCAACTTATGCTCTGCCAGGAGAAGCAGGAACGGGCTGCATTTGTCCCAATGGTGGGGGAGCGCTTCTGTGCCAGCCTGGAGACATCCTGATTATATTTTCTTACGAGTGGTGCGATCGCACTGATGTATTACGCACAGGGCATACAGCGCGGGTTATTGTTGCAGATGAGCAAAATCGCTGTAAAGAATTTTTCCACCAAACTTTAACCCCTTGCGAGAACAAACTCCTATTCGACCCTTCGCAACCCCTCACAGTTAAGAGTGATAGTGAAAGCGCCAGCTTTGATTTGAAGAACTGCTTTGAGCATAGCATCGGCAGTTTGAAACAATAGAATTAGCAACTCTGGAATAATTTAGGGAGTTTTAACAAACTTTTTAAAATTCCCAAGAATTCCTCGATTTGATTAGCTAACAGCCATTTCAGAAAAGTATAGTCAAATATGTTTGAGACAATCAACTCAGTTCTCCAAGCTTATAAACTAAAACCAATAAAGGAAGCTGAGGCGGAACTAGAATCAGATGGAAGCCAACCCTGTATTGTTTTCTTTAGTTTGGCAGACGAAAGGCTTACATTACTCTTGGCTGCAAGTAGAATTTTACCGGAAAGTGCTTTTATAGTAACTGAACCGACTTGGGTAAAAGTTGTTCAAGAAGGGGATAAATCTGTATTATACATCCTTGAAGGGATTACCATGAATGAATTTGGTCAATGTTTTCATACCAAATTCAAAACTCCTCAGAGGATAACTTTTTTATGTAATTTTTGTACCGAAGCGGGTTTCAGTTTTTATGAACCAGTCCACCAAGAGAAGGCTCAAAAATTTCAGTTCTATGAAGGACTGGCGGACTGTCCGATGTCAAGTGGTATAGAACTGGAAGAATATACCAATGACAAACTGCATACCCGCTTACTTGCTGCTGCAAGAAATGTAAATGTACCCCAAACGATGGTTTTTGGCTTTTCTTTGGAAAAATATAGCCATCATCCCGTCACTCCAAAAGTTCAATTGATTTCCCTATCTAGAAATCTTTCTAGTGATGAAATCCAAGAATATTTGACGGCATTTCCCGCTTCTCAATTTGTGATTAAGCCTTCTGGAGCAAGGTGGATGGGAAGCCGATTATGCACTATTGAGTCAAAAGATAATCTGGATAGGGCTGTTGAAAACTTTAAGAAATGTATGGATTCACTCCAGGACAATGATTGTCTGTTTGTGGAGGAAGTTATCGGTTCAAGCATTACTGAGAATAGTAACCTGGGTGCAAGGCTGAGGGTGTTTGTGACCCGCCGCCCCAATAATGTGGTTGAAACATCTGGGATTATCTGCAATCTAGGTTATATTGACCAACCCATTAATGGAGATACTTCCGAAAGTTTTTCAATTGACTATGTGTGTAACTTGCTCCAGTTGACAAACGAGGATAAGAATCAGCTTGTTGAAAAAATTAACCGATTAGGTGAAGCGGTACTAGAGTCTATTATTGGCTACGAAACGCAATATTTAACCCATGTCACCCAACAAAACAAACAAACTGATTTCATTGGTTTAGATATTTTTTTAAGGAATCACAATAATCAATTAGAACCGTTTCTAATTGAAGTCAACGATCACGATTGTATTGGTACCTTGCAGCAATACGAAGTGCAACATTTTAACAACAGGACTGACATCCTAGATAAATGGGTGGAAACGATGTTGTACCGCTGCTATCAATATATGCTAAAAGGCAAGAATATATTGATGATTGGAGGTGGAGGCTACTCAAAGTTGAATGTTTTTGAATTTGCCAATCAAGTAGGTATCAATATTATTTTAATTGATAGCGATTCTCAACATTTCGCTGCCAGTTACAGCAGCCAGTTTTTCAATATTGACATTGACGACCATACCAAAGATATTGAAAATGCCCTAGCAATTGTGGAAGTTGTCCGCAATCATTGCATCGCTGTGGACGGTGTAGTTACGTTTTGGGAAGATAATGTACCTTTGTCCTCTTTAGTTGCTAGCTTGTTAGGGAAAGCAGCCAACGATTATCAAAGCACAAGTATTGCTAAAAGCAAATTATTGACTCATAAAAAAATTCTAGCTGATGAGTCTAGTAAACTAACCTGTGAATGTCGAGAATTCTCTAATGGCGTAGATTTTCGGGTCTTAAATAATGTAGCGGATGTCCAGAATATTCCACAACACTACTATCCTTTAGTAATTAAGTTAGATACTGGAAGTGCTTCCTTTGGTGTAGAAGTAATTCAAACAGAAGAAGAATTATTAGCTAAGTTTGAAGACTATAAAAGCTATATTAAAACCGCCACACAGTATGGTGCTGGGTTAAGTTTTAAGTATCAAATATTTGTCACGCCTTACCTGCAAGGGTCTGAACATGATGTTGACCTAATCATGTTTGACGGTGAGTTGGTAGCTGGTTATGTAACTGATAATGGACCCACTCTGCCTACTCTCTGTAAGGAGATGACGGCTATTATGCCTAGTTTACTGGACAAAGAAAAGCAAGATAATTTGATTCACGCCGCCTGGAAAGCCTGCCACAACGTTGGTTTAAAACAGGGTATTTTTAACGTAGAGGCAATCTACACACCACTGGGAGTAAAAATTTTAGAAATTAATGCTAGGATGGCTGGTTTTTATTTTCCTAAATGGGTATTTAATGTATGGGATATTAACCTTATCCTGTATTCCTACCTGATTGCTTGCGGTATCAAACCGTTTGTCAATAAAAATAGCTTACCCCGTATATACCACAATGGTTTTCTCTGTTACGCATCATTGCATAAGCATGGGATAGATGCAGCAAAGCTGAAGGAGTTGTCATCCAAGTCAGATTTCTATGTAATTGTTCTAGAGAAAGAAATACCCGCTGAAGAAAAATATGAAGTTCCCTATGCTTCTGTAGCGATTTGCTCTCAAAATATTGCCGAGGGAAAGCAGAAAATGAAGAGGTTTTTAGAGGAGCATTCTCTCACAAGGGAAGAATATAGGTTTATCTGTGAGGAGTAAATTATTTTAATTCAATCGAGTCGGTCAAAAGTCTATAACAGCGCTCAACCGGACAAAAGCAAAAAGAGGAAACCCTATGGAAAGCAAAGAAAGATACACAGCCGAAGGAATTTTTACAAAGACAACCACCGAAGAGACCGATGAGATCGAATGCTGGGTCAGAGATGGTCACACCGATGAAGAGGCCGCAGCACTGAAAAGTTGCCAAGAATTATTAACGGCACTACAACTCACCACACCAATACGAGGAGGGGAGTTCCTCAAACGACTACAAGGAAAAGACGCTACTAATAACTACTTCAACATAATATACAGATGCGATTTTCAAATTGACTCTAAAAAAATCGCAAATCCACCTGAGACGTACCCATATTACTTCACGCCACAAACCCCCTCAAACTGCGACATAGCACTCCCCGTTACCTGCGTAGAGAACCACCCACTGAACAAATCTTCAAAAAAAAAAATTGCATACTTGGACTAGATCCATTTCGGCTAGAAAACACAATAGGAAAGGAAAAACGTGGCTGGACAGACAACCACCTGACCGGCAAAACCATTTCTAGCCCGTTCACAGGAGAGACCACTCACCCATTGATAAAGATACCCACCAAATTCGCCGACTGGAAAGGGAAAACAACACCCAAGCTATACGCAGGCATATTGCACGGAGAAAAAGGACAACCGTTGTCCGCTAATGTACTAGATGAATGGCTGGGTGAAAAAAATAGCAAAGGAACCCCCCCCAGAGAGGTAGTCGTGTTTGCGGAATGGCGCGGGGATAGAGAAAAAAGACAGCAATGGGTAGGAATATACCACAAACGAGAAATGGGAAAAGAGCGTTACAATATCTGGCGGCCCGTAAGCGAACTAGCCATGGAAGAAGAGTTTTGGATGGCCCTGTTAGCCACAGGCGAAGACAAGAATATGACCGAAGGTTTTGGGACAGATACGCTATTCGGAGAGTGGGAAGACAAAGAGAAAAAAACGACATGAAAACAAGCAGCGCCTAGCATTCAATCATCCTAGAATTATGCAAGGCCAAATTTATTTCACCACTCCTAGCACCCTCACGCACCTCTGTTCGCGAAAGCGATAGGTTCTCGCCCGCAGTTGCGCCACTAGATGCGGTTTTTTCTCAGCCCACCACCGCCGCAACTGCATTACATCACTGTTGTGGTGGTAGTTCTGTCAGCGAGAGTGCTTCGCACGCGCTTCGCGCTCGCACAGCCCACAATCTCTGTAACTCCGGTATTTACGACGGTGTCGGCGCAAACTACCAAACAGTAGGACACGATGAAGGTGCACTAACGTTGGAAAAAATCTCCATCCTGAAAAAATTCAGAAAGAGACGGCGAGAACCGTCGAGAGAGTAGAAGCACAAAGTGATATCCCCAAGACGGTCGTTAGAGTCTCATACTCATTACAGAAGTGATACAGAAGAACCAAACAAAAGAAACACGAGGAGAAAAAAGTGCAGAGTAATGTAAAGTACAGAACAAGAGTTTGCAACCAAAGTGGTTGGGCCAAGGCGATGGGAAGGGACATAAACGAAGGAGTATGTCTTGGTCTAACAATCAATTGGCTAGGGCGGACAATAAAAGGAAAGGAGGAGGAGATGTGGCAGAATATGGAGCAAAGCCTAAAACCGGACACTAAAACCCCTCTAGTCGGAGACCTGGGAAAGGCGATTAACATACAGGAAGTCCATCTGAGTGGAGAGAATGTAATAGGATTATCTCCACTAATAGACACGGGAATGTACGATGAATTAATAAAAGTTGGACTGGAATATGATGACAAAGATAGTCTAAGAATGGCAGCACCTTATATCGAAAAGAGTCAACTGGAAGATATAAATAAGCGATTAATTCAGAGTAATAACAAGCATTTCATTTTAGGCATATCGGGAGATCATGGAGGACACGCCATAGGAATTACCACCAGCAAAGGAGTATTAAATAGTAAGGTCACGATCTTCGACAGCAATGCGGGAAGATATGACGCCCCACTCGCCGAATTTAATGCAGCCATGACGGAAAATTACTTAGACTTACAAGCGAGTTATGGTAATATGACAAAACTGTTCACATTATTCAGTTTAAAAGAGAAGAAACAAGAAAAACATTAACTCATCCAACATTTGGTTGGTTGCTTTTAACCTCATTCCATACCCAGAGAGTCAGACTAAATAGATGGGTTGAGGTTCTCCCAGTCGATACTGTCCCGTTTCTAGGTATATCACCTTCTGGTGTGATCGCGGCTGGTAGAGTTTGGGGAAGAGGGGGTGAGATCGCCCCCTTTTCCGCTTATCGCGCTCATCTCATAGGGGGCATCAAGTTAGAAAAAAAGCCTCTAACTCGAAAAATTCAGAAAGTGACTTTAGGAATCGTCTTAAAGTAGAAACTACGAGTGCCATTCCTCTTCTTTTTTACTTGAAGAAAGGCAATCGTTTTTTGGTTAAGCTTGACAAGAAGGGAAGTGATCGCACAAAGCGCAGTCCTAGAGGTGAGCGCTTCTTTTATGACATCCTGTGCGCTAGCGCAATAAGCTGCCAATTTTTCAGCTTTGGAATAAAGGGTATGAGACTAATACAACTTATGCTTTGACTGTGTTGTTGGTTCGGATGGTTCAATTTATTTTCTCTGCAAAAAAGGTATTCACGGAAGATTTACATATTACAGCTATATTCTGATTGACATCTCCCTTAAGGCATAAGTTATCTTTGTAATATATAGGAATTTATGCAACATCAGACTTTTCCGACTTAACAATCCGACTTTCCCGACTGACGCGGGAGGAGTTGGGGAACCATAATGGAGACTCTTGATACAGTTTTGAAGCTTGGAAAGGAAGTGGTTAACAACACCCTGAACTATAAAGCAAGACTCATAGAGGTGTAGACATAATTTATGTCAAAAGAAAAAGTCAAGTAACTCTCTCACTCTCCCAAAGCAGGAGGGCTTTTTTGTGCTGTTTTCACAGAAAAGCTTAACTACTATGATGTCAAGGTTAAAAATTATTCGTATCAGCAACTTATCTATAGACTTAATTAGGAATTTAACTTCTTAAATTTAATGCAAAGTCTGGTTTTTTACCTAGACAATAAGTTTTTTAGCGATTAACCTACAGAATAGGTAGGCATCAGAGATTAACCCAACATAAGGGACTTCGGCTGAATTACTACCACATTGTTCAAAGGCATTTTAGGAATCAAAATTAGCCTGAATTACTACAGCGTTTTTAATGTCTCAATCTAGGCAAATTGAGGCATCTTTATTACGAAATTATCTGGGTGCATTGTTGGTAGTATTTGAGCTAAAAAAATTGGTTCAACAATGAGAATTATATGCCACCTCTTTGCAGCAGATTAATGAAGCCAATATCAATTTATAAGGAATTGCCTGTGCGTAACAGTAAGCTATTTGTCTGGGTATTTATGCCTCACCGCGTCACAGAGCAAGGGTTAATCAGCCAACTAGGCGACGAAACTCCGTTATATCGTCAAGAACTAGCAGATGTCTTTGCAGAACTTGGCTTGAAGTGGAAGTGGCAGCCAATCACCTTGGAAAATATGCACGCCGTTGTTGAGGAAGTGGCTGCTTCCGCCAATGAGTACATTCCTGTGGTGCTGAACTATTGCATTGGGGATGAGGATACCAACTACCCTGGCACTTGCGTTTACAAACTGCTAGAAGCTAAAGGTATCGCTTCTACAGGAGCAGATTTTGACTCTATGGAACTGAGCACCTCCAAAATTAGGATGAAGCGTGCCTTTGTTGAAGCGGGTGTACCGACGGCTCCCTATGAAGTTATTGTTGACCCTAGCTGCGTTCAGGGGATTTGCGATCGCCTTGGCACTCCCCTGATTGTCAAACCCGCGATGTCTTTTGAAAGCCGAGGACTTTCTTTACAATCAGTTGTCCACAGCGACGAACAGCTCAGCGAACAGGTTCAGCGATTGCTCTGTGGACAGCACGGAATGCAATTTCCGCCGGACAGCATTTTTGTGGAACGATTTATCAATGGTTCTGAGTTTACAGTCTTCCTAATCGGTTCTGTCCATCAGCCAGAAAGCATCAAAATCTACCCACCTGTGGAACGGGTGTTTCACTCCAGCTTGCCTGAAACCGAACGGTTTTTGTCTTACGAGCGCTACCACGGAAAGTGCGAAGGAGAAACTCCCCTGTCACCGGAAGCAACACTCTTCCATTGTCAACGGGTCAATCCAACCTTGCATGACAGGCTTTGCGACTTAGCCAAACGCGCCTACTGTGCAGTTGGTGGTAACGGATTTGGGCGAGTCGATGTGCGGATGGACAAAGCATCCCAACAACTCTTCGTCCTTGAGGTGAATCCTAACTGCGACATTACTGGCGATCGAAGAAGTTCGGTTGGCAAGATTTTGCACCTTTCTGGTACATCGTTTGCACAACTGATGTCAGAAATCATCGCGGCGGCATTGGCTCGGACTAAAACATCTTGTCTATCTTTGAAGGGGTAAATTGGAATGAAAATAGTACCATCTTTATTGGAAACCTGGTTGCTTCAGTATCAAAATGCTCCCTATAATCTTGGGGAAAGTGGTGTCACAAATCTATCCGTTGGGGAGCTAATCAGTCTGACGGGGTGTTCTGTAGAAGAGTTATACCAGCTTAGTTTGGAAAATAACGACACCTATGGTTCTTTAGGCTTAAGAAAAGCGATCGCCTCTTTTTATGAGGGTGTAACTCCTGACTCAATTTTGGTCACATCTGGAACAACCGAAGCCATCTTGATTTATTTTCATGTTCGCTATCAGCCAGGAGCTAATGTAGTGGTTCCCGTGCCAGCATTCCACATCTTGCATGAAGTCCCCAGTTTTCTTGGCTATGAGGTTCGCTATTTACAACTGCGGCCAGAAAACAACTTTAGACTAAATCTAGAGGACTTATCAAAATTAGTCGATGACAAAACAGAGGTTATTGTACTCAATAGCCCTCACAATCCTACCGGAGTAGTATACTCTGACGAGGAAATCAAAGCCGTATTAGAGCTAGCCCAAAAACACAACGCCCAAATCCTTTCTGACGAGCATTATCGCTTCCTTCCACACACTAACAATATTGATATCTTACCCTCTTTGTATGGTAGAGCGCCCAACGTAGTTGCGCTGGGTTCTCCCGGCAAGTGCTTCGGCTGTATTGGTTTACGAATCGGATGGTTGATTGGCTCAAAAGAGGTAATAGACGCTTGCCATAATTTTAAAGATTACACCACTCATACAGTTTGCCCTATCAATGATTTTCTTGCCAAATCTGTCCTGCTCAACTGGAAGCAAATTATTCCTAAATATAAAGGATGGATTTCACAGAACTTGGTTCAGTTCAATAATTTTGTTGAGCAACATAGTGATGTGATCGGTTGGGTTAAGCCAGATGCCGGAACGGTGGCATTTCCTTTTTTTAAGGAGAAATCCATTAAAAGTGACCTATTTGCTCAAAAATTAGTAGAAGAAACTGGAGTGTTAGTTCTTCCAGGGGAAGCTTTTGATATGCCAGGTTTCTTTAGGATTAGTTTCGGAGTTAATCCAGAGCTATTTACTACAGCTTTGAATGCTTTTTCACGAATTTTAAGAGACTATTCACCAAGTCAATCTTAAGTGCTCAACCGTAGTTGTAATATTTTTAGTTGCAGCAGTTCAGAGTTTTCCAGCTTTGCCCTGTCTAAGATAACCGAGCTAAAAAACAATCCAAAACTATCGCTTTTTATTTTCGATTGAATCACCTTAATTAAGTCTTCCGCTTATTTCTATCTATATCTCTTAATGCCCATCCTAGTGGGCATCAAGTTTCTTTATCCATTTCTTGAGAACCTTTGCCAATGGTAGTTTCACTTCCTCCCACCGAGTCATCAAAAATAGCATTTATTTATGGTAGCAATGTTATGAAAGAAAAGTATGAGCGGTATAAATTTTCTCAGGAGATTACCAGCCAGATAAGAGACCTAACAAAGCTAGATAATTGGCATGGTCTACTAGCCTTGTTTGAAAACTATTTCATCATCCTTACCAGTATCCTGATTACAAGCCATGTCACATGGTTTTTCTACCCACTAGCGCTTCTACTAATTGGGTCTCGCCAGCGAGCTTTAGCTACCCTAGTACATGAGAGCGCTCATGGAGTATTAGTTAAAAACAAATCGTTGAACTGGGTACTGGGTACATTCTGCTCCGGATACCTGATTTTCCAGCAGATGATTGTATACAAGAAATCCCACTGCTCCTTGCATCACAGATACTTGGGCAACCCTGAACTAGACCCCGATTTTAGGCTTTATCGAGAAGCAGGACTGTACGAGCCACTTAGCCCTAGAGACTTTCTCCTGAAGCATATTATCCAGCCCCTGCTGCTGTTAAAAGTACCGCGTTACTTGGTCTATGTAGTTAAGCATAGACTCTTCTCCAAAGAAGGCAACCGTCACGAAAGTCTCATCATGTTCGCCTATCTACTCATCCTTATTGGTGCATCTATCTGGTTAGGATTTTGGGACAAGCTAATCTTATTTTGGTTAGTTCCCTACATCACCGTGTTTCAAGTTTTAGGATGGTTCATTGAACTGGGCGAACATTACCCACTCGTGGGAAACAGCACAGTCGATCTGTACATGACAAGGAATCGCTTTAGCCCCTGGTATGAGGCATTCTTTACCAGTATGCACGGCGAAAACTTCCACCTAGTCCATCATTTACTGCCCTCTATACCGTTCTGGAACCTACCGAAGGCACACCAAATTCTTCTTACTGATGCTAACTACCTTCGGCACAACAGCCAAACGGGAGGAATATTTTGTCCCGCAAATGGTGCTCCCAGTATCGTGTCAAGCTTTATTGAGTACGTTCGGGAATCGGCTAACTACAACACAACAGTCTAATATAACGGCTGTCCTTCGTCCCCGATACACTTAGCCTGACCCTAATCAGGCGATCACACAGGTAACGGGTAATTGCTCCATCCAGTAGTGCGCGATCTGCCGAACGGCGGCAGCGCAACGCTCGCGCCCCAAAGGGCACGGCAAAGCGATCGCTTGAAACGTCACCCTCGAATACAGCCAGCAACTCGCCAAGTCTAAATCGACTCCTTCATAAAATTTTCCGCACTGGGCATGATTTCTGCTGGCAATGGGATGCAATTGGGAGAGTGCGAAAGAGAAATCGTACTTGATGCTGGTTTGATAGGGGAAATTATATAGTTTGGTAAAAACGCTTCTAACTCGAAAAAATTCAGAAATTGCCAACAAGAAGCGTCTTAAGTATAGACCGTTTGAACCCTGAACCTAAACTCACATATTGGAGGTCTGCAATGAGCTAATATCTAGAGAACCATGAAAAAAGTTATCGCAGGTCGGGTAGAACTGGGTGGTGGAACACAAATTTAGGCAATTGCTTCACCCCTAAACGAGGCTGAATAATTAGCCTACAACCTTTCAGCAATTCAAGCGTTATTCAACTCCCTCGCGTTGGATGGACAGCTCATTCGCGTTAAGTGCTGTCCCCAAAAGTGCGTGGTTCACTCTCCTCATGGCTGGTGGGTGGAATTACGAGAGCGCTGGCTTTTTGAGGTAAGAGAGGGGGACTATTTTATTACAAACAGCTTCCCATTGTAGGACAGGCTAGACGCAAATACTGCGTTTTTTTGATCGGCCTATGTCCATACCTACGCCGACCACAATCTCTGGAACTCCCGTTTTTATAACTCTTTCGGCGCAATCTCCCGAATTTTGCGCTCGCGATGAAAGGTACACAAGTTTGTCAAAAATATTCTTCCTCAAAACATTCAGAAAGTGATGGTGAGAATCGTCTATATAGTAGAAGCCCAAAATGGGTAATACGAAGATATTGAGACATACACAATAGAGGAATATCCAATGTCCAACTTAGTTGAAAAAGGTGACAACATCTAGTTTGACCCATCCAGTCAGGAATCAGTCACTATAAAATGGCAGCAAAATCTGGCCGATCGCTCTGAAGCATACTCGGTTATTCCTTACACGGTGATTGGCAAATCTGCTGAATTTTGTTCATTCAGAAAAGCTATGCAGACGAGGAAAAAGTAGTAACAACAGAAAAAAAGAGAGGGTATGACGGTATGGAAACAAACGAACAATCTAACAAAAAAGAATTGAAGGATGGAGAGAAGAAAAAAATAAATACTAAATGGAGCGCATTGCTCCAGACATTAGTAAGAGACGACGATGGATGGAGTTCACTGATCATAAACGTGGCCGACAAGGATAGAGATGAACCTCAACGTGTATACACACATAGTAGCGACAAACCAAAAGGCATGGTTGACCTATCATGGCACCACATCATCCCAATCCAAGACCTGAAATTAGTATGGAACACCGCAGTATATCACGACTGGTCATTAGCGATGAATTCGACAGATAAAAAACCGAATAAAAAGGTAAAGCAATACGATCCGAACAGAGTGCTTGTTGACCTCGCGCAAATGTTCATGGCGGACGAAGATAGTGCGAACCTTATGGCGTCACAAGCCTCTGTAGAGAACGCGAGAAACAAAGAAGAAATAATAGAATACATAACGGACATCACGCAGTGGAAAGAGAAACTGCAAAGGAAGTCGAAGAGTCTTGACAATGATGTGCTAAGGAAGCTTGTACACTGGCCGGCATGGAACCTAGTAGAAGGACCCAACGAGCAAAAGGAGAGATCAGACGGGCCGGGAGAAGCGATTGACGACTTTAGCTACGCGCTAAGAGAAAAAGAAGAAAGAGAATTATGCGCGAACATAATCTTATTGTATGAGCAGTGTATTAACCCCTTATGGGAACAAGCGAAGAATTGGGAAGGCAACAATGATGACAGAATATCTATGGAAGGTAAAGAAAAAATACTTAAAACTGCGACAGGGAGCGTGAAAAGTAAAATAACTTGGAAATACAAGAAACCAATACCAGTGGAAAGAGTGTGTTGGTATTACGATGAGCTGACGCTCCATAAATGGAGGAAAGCGACAGCAACAACCGCCCCAACCAAGGAATAATGTAACGAAAATAAATCCCGAAAGCGTACCAACAACCAGAATATGATCAACTCGCCGCAACCCACACCACGATAAACAACTCTCAACACCCCGCTCCTAACCCATCTCAACCATCGGTCATCGCATTCCCCAATGCGACTCGCCGTCGTACCCTGCTCGTAAAGCCGGAAAACCCGCTCAACAAACCGTTCCACCGTCACTCGCGCCACCGCCAACCCCGGAGGCGCAAACTGATATCCCTAGGACTTACGCAAAGCCTCTATTTGTAGTAGCGTGGCAAAGCTAAAATAGTGCATTAAGAAAATCTCCCAAAATCTTGCTTTATCTTGCTTGCAACCGTTTTCTATTGCATCAAATTAGCTGTGTCACGCCAGTAGTGGACTGTTTCAGCTAAAATAGTGCATTAAATCAGCGGAACTGAGGAGATCAAAATGGGAAGAGGTCGCCGAGATAAAGTTCATCTGACGCAAGAACACAGAGAAAACCTTGAACGAATCAGTCGCAATGGCTATGCACCTGCTAAAAAAATCCTACCCGCTCGAATTCTACTGATGTGTGATGAAGGGGAACACGTTAGAAGAAAATGGACAGATGAAGAAATAGCCGAAGCTTTACAGGTGCATAGAAACACAGTAGGACGAATTCGCCAAAGGTATCTTCAAAAAGGGGAAAAACCTGCCCTTAATCGACAACAGAGAAAAACGCCACCTTCTCCCTCCATAGTAGATGGAGCCACCGAGGCACAAATTATTGCCCTGTGTTGTTCTGACCCACCAGAAGGAAGAGCAGAGTGGACGATTAGACTGCTAACCTCAGAACTCAAAAAGCGGCAAATTGTCACCGAAATTTCCGGCTCCACCGTGTGGCGCACTCTAAAAAAAACCAATTACGTCCTTGGAAAACCGAACGATTCTGTATTCCTGAACGGGATTTAGCAAGATTTGTCTCTCAAATGGAAGTCATTCTCGACCTTTACAGTACTGTCCATTGTGAAGATGAACCTTTAATTAATATGGATGAAGCCTCTGTCCAATTGCAAGGACACCTCTACGAAGCGATCTCCATGCAACCTGGGCAAGACAAAAAAGAAGACTATCACTATACCCGTGAAGGAGTACAAGCTTTATTCATGTTTTTTGACCCTAATCGCGGATGGCGACGGGTCAGTAACCGAGACAGTCGCACTCGTTTAGATTGGGCAGAAGAAGTGCGTCAATTATTGGATTTAGACTATCCCAAAGCTCGAAAAGTCAAGCTAGTTTGTGATAATCTGAACACCCATAACATCGCCTCACTTTATGAAGCATTTCCGGCTCCTGAAGCTCATCGTTTAGCCAGAAGACTTGAAATTTATCATACACCTCGCAATGGCAGTTGGTTAAATGTCGCTGAAATTGAACTTAGTATTTTATCGAAGCAATGTTTAGATAGAAGGATTCCCACCAAAGAAGAGCTGAACAAGCAGCTAGAAGCATGGCAAAAAGAGCGTAATCAGACTGCCTCTAAGGTGATATGGAAGTTTTCAACGAACGATGCCAGAGTCAAAAAGAAGAAGAGGGAGGAGCCACAAAGAAACGGAGGTAAGATAGCCCACCACACGCCCAGTTGCGCCACCAAGCAGGGGTTTTTCTCTGTCCACCAGCGCCGCAACTGCCAGACATCATTTTGTGGTGATAGTTGTGACGGCGATCGCACAGCCAGTCATACGCTGCCTCAATAACCTCATCGCTAGTGACTCGTGCGATTAACCTGATTCGATTCCCAGATAATCAGACGAAAAAGATGAATTAACGTTCTCCCAGTAGAAACTGTCCCGTTTTTAGGTATATCGCCTTCTGGTGCGATCGCGGCTGGTGGGGTTTGAAGAAGAGGCGGTGCGATCGCCTGCTTTGCTGCTTCTCGTGATGGGTTCGTGGAGTGCATCAGAGTTAGGGAAAAAACTTGTCACTCGAAAAATTCAGAAATTGCTCTTGGGAATCGTCTTAAAGGTGTAGAGCATTGAGAAAACTGTAAAGTTTTTAGAGACTCTCAAACATCCAATATTTAATTTCAATAGGAAATTATGGCAGACACAAAAAGCCAGGGAAAAGACTCAGCAAAAGAAAAAGAAGTGTATGTTGGCGTTCAAATTGAGATCAATCAGCAAACGGTTGATCTCATGCCAAGAACTCCCATCGACAAGACCAAGGATTATGGTCTTGAACTTGAACTTGCCAAGCCTTTGGAAATCGGTGCGCTCGGAGCAGCTATACAAGCCATTGCGACTCAGGATTTCAAAATGAGCAAAGAGTCCGTGGCATTCTTAGATCCTAAAGCAGAAGCACCTACAGGAATCGGGCCATTGGACAATCTAATTAAAAAAGTCCTCAACGCTGAACTGACAGTTAGAGCCCTGTACTACAAGCAGTATCCAGAGTCAGACACGGCAAAATACTTTGAAGAGCATCCCAAGGAAAAAGACAAAGCTGGGAAAAGCGATTACTTGTTTGCTGCCAGTGCCCGTTGCCCAACGTCTCCAGAGCAACAAGGTGACTTTTTCAAATTCAATGGATTGTTTGTTGTGATTGCCAAAGGAATTAAAGAGGAGAGAGTGACGCAAGTGCTAGAAGAGTCCATTAAGGGAGTCCAAGCTGCTCTTCCAGCAGGCAAAGAGATTGCCGCTTTATCGGCTGGCAAATAAGGTTAAACGCCTGCTCTGATGGATTGGCAAGCTCTCCAAAATCTCACAATTTCGTATTGTGCGTTGCGCTCAATCTGCCAATTTTGAATCTGTTGTAGGTTGAGGCTCTGCTCAACCTACAGCCTCAAGGACATTATCTGGATGAATCGCTACATCTGTTAGCTGAAAAAGCCTAACGTCAATGTAATGACTAACGTTTATCCCTAGGAATTGCAGCCCCTATCCTATTCCAGGGAAGCCGCCTGCCCCATGAGTTTGTTACCATGCGCGATCGCTACTTAATGGTTCCCATTGAAGTCAATGCCCTCTGTCTATCCAAGAGTGAGTTACTCGCTGGGGCAATGGCAGACTTTAGTCGGTTGCCATATTTTGATGGACAACGAGATGTCAACACTCACGTCACCAACATCAGTGAATCGATTGTTACGGCTCCTTTTCAAAGCTGCAACTTTCTAGCCCCTGCGGGCACTCATTTACATTGGCGATTACCGAAAGCACTGTGTCAAGGCAAGCAAGAAGAGGGAAAAAGCCCACAATTTCCAGCCGTTCCCAATCGTTGGTTAATTACCCGTCGGGGAGGGACACTCAATCCTAAAGCCTGGGTTGTTGAAAGTGATTATCTGTGGCCTGAGAAAAGTACCGCTAAAAATGTTTGTATTCCCTTTCCCGCCAAGCCTGATGAAGGGAAATATCAACCCTTTCGCTTTTTAGGTCGCCAAGTCCCCCTCAAGGATTGGCCCCTAAAGGATGCACTCGCAGAATATTGGGGGAACCAGTTAACTGCAATTGGCTATGGCGACCCCGCTTTTGCTGCATTTTATCCCAACGCCTATAGCGTTTTTGGCGGCTACGATGCTGAAGTTCAGGAAGCAACCGAGAAGCTTAACTATGATGTTTGGGGATGGTACAGCGATCCAGATCAAGATTATCTAAAGCAGTTTTTGCAGAATATTTCAAAATTAGGGAAATCATTCAAAGCGGCTTTAGAAGATGAACACAAATGGATTGTCAATGGGGATGAACTACCCACTCAGATGCTCTGCTATGGTCGCCTGACCTTCCGGAAAGCGTTATCCAACAAAGCACAATCTGAGGGTGATACACCGGTCACAATTGCGCTGGCCAATACCGGGACAGAAGCTTTATCTGCGTATCTAGCCGATCGAGTCACCACAAATCAAGCAACCCCACTGGCATCCAAACAGGCACTAGAGAACTATTTAGAAGCGCTACAACTGTCCGCCGCCCTGGAGGGGCATCATTTAGACTTAGACACTCGGCTCAAGGAAGCCCGCCACGAAAAAGGATTCGCAGGATTAGCAGCAGGTATCCTCTGGCGTATCGAGAAAGTAGATCCTAAACAGGATTGGAACATTCCATCCGAAAGCGAAGAATCTGGCAACCCTTCATCGACTGCCAGGAATGCCTCCGAACCCTTGATTCCTGATGAGCTTGCCAGCGCACTTTTGCACCTTAATGAGTCGCAAGAGGAATATAATCGAGCGCTTCGCGAAATAGAGTCTCGGCAAGACCAACTCTTTGCGGATTGGTATAAGTACATCGTTTGTGGCTATCCGCCGATTGGCAGGCTAACTGAGTATCCCAGACCAGATCAAGTCAAGCATTTTATCCAGACCCAAGGCATTGCTGCCTTAGATCGCCTGAAATCTGAAACAGGAATCTTAACTTTAGAAACTGACGATAAAGGAAAAGTAATCAGGGCTGCTGCTTCACCAGAGACTTCTGCAAACAATCCGAATTCGTTAGCGCAGAGAATTGCTGACCATATCAATTTTCTCGTCCAGCAATTAGATAACTTATTCCCAACTGAACCTGATACCAGAACTGCATCACAGATCGCCTATCAACTGCAACCTCTTCCTGCACCTCGTTATTGGCAGCCCACTGAACCAGTCGTTATGGTGGTTGGAGAAGCGGCAAGGTTTACTGCCCCCCCTATTTCTGCGGATCAGCCCCTGACTTGTAACCTCTGGAACCCAGAACCATCTGGCTTTGCCCAGCAGATCGCATCTTTTTGGCGCGGTCAGCTTCAAATCAATCCTGAAGATGCCGATGAATTCCTAAACGCATTAGATCGGCAAATCGCTCAATTGATTGGAACTGACTCAGTAAACCACCCAGGGCATACCATCTGGCAAGAACAGCCCTGGAATCCCTTCATGTTGGAGTGGGAAGTTGCGTTCTACCCCGTCAAAGGTCAAGGTAGTAACCTTTCATCCAATCGCAACTATCCAACCAATTTTCTGACCCGTCACTATCAGCTCGACTCCAACGCAATTGATCTAAAACAGCAGGATCTAGAAGACAACTTCAGCGACAGCACGATTGTTCAGGATATCTACAGCGGTCGGAGTTTCCTCAGCAGCCATGCGACCGTGCACCACGAAGAGCGAATTACTGATTACTTCAGCAAACAGCCTGTTTTTGAGCACTACTGCCAACAGGAACAACTGTCCCAAGCAAATTTCTTTCCAACGCAGGTAGACAATTTTATTAAATGGTTGCAAACTCAATTGCTTGCTCCAGAGAGTGAGTATTCTGAGCAGCAGAGGGCGCAATATGCGATTTACATATCGCTGTTGCTTGCTTATCAAGAACTGCGGCAGACGGTCTGTCTCTCCCAGTGTTTGAGTGGATTGAACCAAGCATTGTTAGGCCGTCGGCAAACCCTACAACTCGACATCGCCGATCCCATTGGTTTTCCGGAGTACCAAAGCTTTGCTGACTTGGTTAGCAGCACTGTTGCCAGCCGTATCATCAGTGCACCGCAACCGTTGAATTTTTTCAACCCGATTCGAGCCGGAAGCCTCAAGGTTTTGCGGCTGCGCCTGGTTGATACCTTCGGGCAGACCCAAACCCTACAATGGCAACACACTCTCACCCCAGACCATCTCAAACCCACTCTTATCCGTACAAAGGACTACAACGCAACTAACCAGTCTATTGAGACTACAGAAACCATTGCCCTGCCACCACGCCTAGTGCAGGGAACCCGACTTAATTTCCGTTGGCTTTCTGGCAATCCTAACTATGAAGGAGAAGCCTCGTCTCATCCATGCTTAAACCCCATCTGCGGGTGGATTCTGCCCGATTTTATTGACAACACCCTGGAAATTTACGATGCAGCAGGTCACTCATTAGGGGAAATAGAAATCCGTCAAGCTGGAGAGGAGCGTTGGCGGAGTGCGCCCCAAACTGCCCACACCCTTGACAGCATTGAGAACCCCTATTTAAAGCGAGTATTGCAGACGCTGTGCGGAGGGGACGATACCGATTCCACCGCAACAGATAGGTTTTTAGAGGAATTTATACAAGCAGTGCGGACGGCATGGGAAAACATTGAACCGGAGGATGTAGATCGTGACCCTGCGATCGCGCTGATCATGGGGCAACCCATTGCAGTGGTACGGGCGACGCTCAATCTACAATTACAGGGGCGACCTGCTATCAACCAGGATTGGTCGGTTTTTCGACAAGATTTAGAACGAACAGAGCGGGAAACCAATCAATTTGAGCAGGTACAATTTCCCATTCGCCTGGGAGATTATCGCAAACTCAGTGATGGGCTGGTGGGCTACTGGCTAGAGGACGACGCTGGCAACCTGAGTCAGCAGGTTTATATTGCCCAAGCACAGGGTGTAAACCATGAGCGAATTGTCACCACGCCGCATCTGTTTTACCAAACAGTACAGGCTGCTCCCCAGGTCGTGACAGCACTGATTGATCCTAGGACGAAAGTCCATGCGGTAACGGGAATTGTGCCCACAAAAGACATTTCCATTCCCAAAGAACATTATGTGGATGCCCTGAAGACAATTTCAATTTCATTTTTAACGGCTCCTATTCTGACGCCCCGCAGAATGCATTTACCCCTCCCTGATGAACAGGGTTACACTTGGTCCTGGTTCGAGCAGCATGAAGATAAAAATTGGTCAGAAATTTCAATGATTGGAGAAATTACACGAGAAGTGTTTGTCCAACATCTCCAACTCCAAATTCAGTCACGCAGCCAAACCTTGGGAAATGCAAACCAGAGTAGCCAACTCCAGAACCAAGGCAAGGAACAGAACTTGAGCGGAGAAACAATTTGGGAACACCTGCTTAAGCGTGAGGTGGGTTGGCTGACAGTAGAGAACGATAAAGTGCTAGTAACGCCCTATGACAAGCGATCGCAACGCGAGCTAGAAGAACCTTATCAAAGATGGCAAAAACATATTGAAATGGCGCTGGATGTCTGTGCAGTAAAAATTCGTCCAGTACAGATGGAAGCTGTTTTTGCCAAGCAGGAGTTACGAGAAGGCTGGCTCAAGTTGAAAAAGCTCGAACACCAAACCAATAGTTCGTGAACTCCTTTCTAGTTGCATATCTCATAATTTAGCACTTTGCTGAATAGCCACTATTAACTATTGAAAAATCAGGAATCCTACCATGCCTGACCAAACCCATGAAGATTTTTTACAACAAAACCTGCTCTCATTTGGACTCTACAATTACTATGAACGGAATGATTACAATATTCTTTACATCAACGATAATCCTGATGACCTGCGATTCAATTTAGAGATTAAAAATCTCTCTCCCAAGGCAATCAATCTTGGGAAGTCTACTCAATCCGATATAGAAGCTCCTAGCTCTAACAATTATCATATAGAACTGAAATTCAGACCTAATCAACTCTCACAGAGATCCCGCGAAAAGATTGATTTGAGTGAAGTCAGTAAAGACGGCTGGAGCATGAGTCGGCCTTATGAAAATCGCGATCGCACGGTTTCGCTTTTTCTCCTCAAACGAAAGGAGGATCTGGTTATAGAACAACAAGGAACTCAATTTATTACATTGGTTGGTATTGGCGCAAATTCTATTGAGGGAGCAAGGGTTACTCAATTAGAGATCAATTATAAAGATTTCTACTTGGCACAGGAGAAATCTGATGAAAATGCTAACGCACAACGAAACGCTATCGATGCTCAAAGGCAGATAATTATTCTCACCGTTCTCAATCACTCTGGGGAAAGAGCAGCCAGTTTAACTGTTACGTTTGCTTATGCACCTACCCTTCTCAATACTGGTTCAGAGTCTCAATCCCTCCTACTTCAGATTGTAAATGTAGGTCAAGATGTAATTACTTTAAACGAAAAATCGAAGTTTGAAATCACAATTGATGTAGAAGGAAATAAAGAAGAAGCTTGGGCGCTTGCCAAAAAAGATGAGACAGAAGAGTGTGAAATATTTGTATGAAAAAATATAGAACCTTCCAGAAAAGCATCTAAAGAAGGTTACTGGGTCATAGAAAAGTCAGATTCAACTGTAGAAGATCCAACCTGGATAATTAAACCAAATTTCGCCTGGAAACGAGAAGATGAGCAAGCTCGTCTGAAGCAATTCACATTGAAACAGAACGAGGATTTATTCATTACAATAAACAAACTTAAAACCTCACTTCGTTCAGGCATTGGTAATTTGCATGTAGCCTACTACAACTTACCAGGATATATGGATAAAAAAATAATACTGGGTGTGACTAAAACCTGTATTACCGAACAAAAGGAGAGCGGAGTTGGTAGCGGACGGATTGGCATTAACAAACTACCCGATCCGGAAACTCAACTAGATGTAAAGGGGAAAATAGCGGCAGATTCCCTAGAAGTGAAGGGAGAAGTAGCGTTAGATTCCTTGGAGGTGAAGGGGGAGGTAGTGGCAAATTCACTCACGGTCAACAATACCGTGAGTGCGAGAAAGTTTGAAGGTGAAGGTGCCTTTGTAACAGGCATGATCATGATGTGGAGCGGAGCAGCAGATGCTCTCCCTTATGGTTGGGCACTTTGTGATGGAACCAAAGGAACCCCTGATCTAAGGGGAAGATTTATTCTATCTGCTGGAGATGGATACCATCTGAATGAAAGCGGTGGTAGCAAACAGCATAATTACAAAGTTGAAGTTCTTGAACATCAATTAACTGAGCAAGAAATACCTTCTCATAAACATAGCTACCGAATAGCGAATCAATTCGATGGACGACCTGATGGTGGAGAAGATCATGGAAAAGGTGGCTACTACTGGGCAGATGCTAGGGACTATGGGAGTCGATGGTGGGATAGATCAGAACGACACTGGGATACCTCATCTGTAGGTGGTAACTATGGGCATAAGCATGAAGCAACTATACAGCCTCAAGAAAGCGATCAGATGCCACCTTATTACGTTTTATGCTTCATCATGAAAGTTTAGATGAGGATGTATCGGTAACTGGTTCTGAGGATTTAACAACAACTGAGGCAGCTAAAAACAGGAAGGAATAGCTATGAGCAATTCACCCTCACTGACTCTTGGTATTCAAGCAGAACTCACCCTGGGTGATCAGCCAACTTCTCTTCTCCTCGTTGTTGAAACTGACCCTGGTTCCCAACAGAAAAAAGTCTACCTTATCCTTCAGCAGCGACGATTTGAATTTGCCACCCTTTCTACGCCTACAAACTCATTTGCGGGGTTTACCGCTGCCTACCGCAACGAAACTGGTGATTCTATCGATATCTCAGAACTCATCAGTTATCTCATTCCTAGCATCGCCGATCAACTGCCCACCGGGTTAGCATTCTCTCTTCAGCAAGTTTTCCTAGCTTATCAAAAGGCTCCCGATTCAGCTAAAAACAAACCCCAAGCATCCCCTACCTTTTTAGTGGGTGCTACATTGGGACTCGATATCAACCTGGCTGATTTGCCCCTCATCGGCGACAAACTCCCTACTGACTTCACCCCCCGCATCAACGGCGTCCAAATTCTCTATGCCTATCAGGACATCTCCGCCGAGTTGGTCAACACCCTGAACCTACCGCAGGGTCTTTCATTACCGCCCGTCCTTTCCAGTAAAGAAGAGCAAACAGAAAAGCCTCCTGCCTTGCAGTCAGGACTATATCTGAGTGCCTGCCTCACTTTGGAAAACAACCCACAATGGGTCACTTTACCCCTCTCCCGCAGCAAAAAAAACAGGTCTAGTGCTGCCTCTTCTCAAAGGGGTCAGATTACCAATACTGCAAAGGCTGACCTTACCCCACAGGAGTCTGAGACATCAATCTCAAAAACTGAACAAAACCCTAAAAACGAAAAATTCAAGGCATTAGCCCAGGCTCCTCCTAACGTAGATGACACTATTACCTGGATTGACGTTAACAAAAAGCTGGGTCCTCTCACCTTGCAACAGGTGGGGATGCAATTCCAGAACTCAGAACTATGGTTTTTTCTTAATGCCTCCCTCTCCTTTGGTGGCATCACCCTTTCCTGCAATGGCTTAGGCGTTGGCTCCTCTCTCACCGAGTTCAAACCCAAATTCCGGCTGAACGGACTGGGCATTCACTACTCCGGCGGAGGCTGTCTAGAAATTGGCGGTGCCTTGCTCCGCAAAACTCTGACCCTGAAAGACGAACAAGGCGCAATTCAACTAGATGAAAACGGGAACCCTGTCATTTATGAGGAATACAGCGGTGCCGTCATTATTGGCACCAGTTTTAAAGGTAAAAAGATTACCCTCTCAGCGATTGGCTCCTACGCGGAAGTCAAAGGCGAGGCATCGCTGTTTATCTTTGCTCTGCTAGATTATCCTCTTGGGGGTCCCCCAGCCTTCTTTGTAACGGGTTTAGCCGCAGGCTTTGGCTACAACCGTCGATTAAATCCGCCTGAAACTGTTGAAGCTGTTGAAGACTTTCCTTTTGTCAAGCTTGCAATAGGAGGCGAGGACACAGGTAAAGACCTGCTACAAATACTTGATAGTTTAGGGCCTTACATTCAGCCTGCCTCAGGGGAGATGTTTTTTGCCATTGGCGTTAAGTTTACCTCCTTCAAGATTGTAGATGCCTTTGTTCTACTCATCGTTAAACTAGGTAAACGTACAGAATTTCATATTTTAGGGCTAGCCTCCCTCGTTGCTCCGCCTGGTGCAGTCGATTTAGATATTGAACCCGTTGCAGAAGCTAAACTTGCCCTCAAAGCTGTTTATATTCCCGATGAAGGAGTTTTACGGGTTGAAGCGAACCTGCAAAAAGGGTCTTACATCCTGTCTAAGAAGTGCTATCTCAGTGGAGGCTTTGCCTTTTACAGTTGGTTCTCTGGTGAGCATGAAGGAGACTTTGTTCTCACCTTAGGGGGGTATCATCCTAAATTCAAAGTTCCCAGCCACTATCCCCAGGTGCCACGACTCAAGCTGGAGTGGCAATTGAATGAAAACCTTTCTATTAAGGGAGAAGGGTACTTTGCCCTCACTGCTTCCACATTAATGGCAGGGGTCTGCATGGAGGCTAGCTTTGAACAAGGAAATGTCAAAGCCACTTACAAAATTGAGGCTCACTTCCTGATTGCCTGGAAGCCGTTCTATTACGAAGCCACTGTTGCTCTGGAAATCAGGGCCTCTGTCAAGATTTGCTGGAGAACCGTCTCGCTAGATATCCGGGCAAGTTTACAAATCTGGGGACCGCCTTTCTCAGGCAGAGCGTTTTTGGAAGTGGGTCCCGTATCCGTCGAGATGAGGTTTGGCAGTTCTCTCCCTCCCAGACCGAAAGCTCTCACCTGGCAAGAATTTAAAGCGTCCCTGCTACCTGCTGATACCGAAATTTGCAACATTGCTGTCGCCGATGGTCTAATCGGGAAAGTTAAGCGTGACAACGTAGAAGAGTGGATTATCAACCCTAAGGAATTCGCGATTTCTACCGACTCTGCGATTCCATCTACTGCCAGTAATATGGCCGATTCTGATGAGTATAGAGCATGGGAGCCAAAAATTTCAATCCGACCGATGGACTTGAGATCGAGCTTGAGCAGTACCCATAAGATTGAAATCAAACATCAGAATAAGCTGGTTAATCCCGAATTTTCTTGGCAGCCTATTTTTAAGAGAGTGCCAACAGCACTGTGGGGTGAAGGCTTTATTCCTAGAGATCCCAATGCACCACGGTTTATGGAGAATGTATTATGTGGGTTCAATATTATTCCTAAACCACCAACGGAAGTCCAGAAAAGCCAAAATATTGCATACAAAAAACTGTTGTTAGGCGATCGCGATGCTGGTAAGGGTTACCAATGGGAAGTAATTAATTTGCCCAGTTTAAGGTCTGGAAGTGCATCAGATACGAAAAATCTAAAACAGGAAATAAATACAGAGACTATTCGGAACGAGCGCAATATGCTCTTGCAAAACCTTGGATTCTTACCGGATAAAGATGTCACGATTGATGGATCTTTTCTGGAGGAATTGCTGGGTGAGCCTCAGTTGATAAATTCATCTAACAATCCCAAATAATTGGAATTTGCTGGTTATGACAGAGACGACCATGACACCCCAAGCAGTGCAATTTATTGAGAATGACCGCCCCTCATTGCAGGCAGGGACGTATACCGTTACTGTCACCCAAACCCTGAGCAACGCTGAGATTAAGACGGATACAACGTTTTCGAGTACCCGCACTTTTCATGTAGAGGGAGATCAGTTTTCCCTTAACCCACAAACGGTTTACTCAGTTTTTCCCGCTGCTAGCAGTAAAGGAAGCTACACCCATGTACTCCCCAGTGTAATCCTGAAGCGCAGCACTCTGCCCTGGGAACGCCGCGCTATACAACCTCCCTGGGAAAAAAAGGCTTCAGCAGATGCTTCTGCAAAGTCCCAAAATTCAGAAGCACCCTGGTTAGCCTTGCTGCTGTTTCATGAAGGCGAAGTGGCTCAACCTGAAGTAGTTACCGTGGGTGAACTCTCACCTCCTCCTCAAGCATCCCCTACCCAAACTAAAGAAGATCCTGTTTCTCTGCTGCAAATTCCTACAGAACTTCTGAAAAAGCTGCTTCCCTCTGCCGCAGATTTGAAACTACTCTCGCATGTGCGAAAAGGTACCCATGAGGATGGTAGCGAAATTGAACTGTCTGTCGTCATTGGAAATCGATTACCCAGACCTGGCCTCAATACCGTTCACTTGGTTTCTCTAGAGCACTTCTTTTGCTTAAAGGTAGAGTCAAATTCTCCTAAAAAGCAGGGGAACTCGCTAGATAACTCTACAATTAATGGACAGCAACAGAAAGCATACAACAAGGATAATGACGCTTTTACGGCTGTTGTTTCTCTGCACAGTTGGGACTTTGTTTGCGACACAACGAATTCCCAAGACCATTTCAGAAACCTGTTAACTAGCTTAGATGTAGGAACTTTAAAGCTGGCTGGCAAAGATGAAACCGTCAATCCTTCTGACAAAAAGGGAACCGTCAATCATTATCTCAAAAAGGGCTATGTACCTCTCAAGCATCACCTGCGTAACTTTCAAACCACTGTTTCCTGGTATCATAGCCCTCTTTTACCGGGTAAAAATCAACAACCGTTTTTATTTAATTTTCCCGTAAGAGCTGCTGATCAGCTTCTAGTTTATGATTGCGAAATTGGGCTGTTCGACAGTTCCTACGCTGCTGCATGGCAGCTTGGCAGACTACTGGCGCTACAAGATAAATCTCTGTCTATAAATCTATTTAATTGGAAACGCCAATATCTTCAACAGCAGCTCATGAATAGGGATACCCTGCACAATTGGGATGGGAATAAACCTTCTGGTCAGCCTAGAGAAATTGACAAGAATTCCATTCAGCTTTTGTTTCAATCTCAGCAAACAAATACTATAGATGATGATGTGCCTAAAAGTATTTGTGATTGGTTTAAAAATTTGATTTTATTGGATAGCATCCCTTTTAATTATTTAGTGCCTGACCCAGGCTTACTTCCCTTAGAGTCCCTACGATTTTTTCAAGTAGATACTACCTGGCTAGCGTGTGTAATTGATGGTGCTTTTGGAATTGGAGATGTTCTAACTCAGGAAGCGTATTATCAGCAATGTAAACAAAAGGTTCTATCTTCTATCCAGAATTCAGAAACCGTTACGGGTTTTTTGTTGCGCTCGCAAGTGATTGAACATTATCCTAGCCTGGAAATCAAAGGCATGGACTATCAGAAAAAAGTACTTAAGTGTCTGAGGTTGGAGCGGCTATCCAACAATGTGATGATCTGTCTTTTCTCAGGAGTTCTGGCTTCCATCACGATCAACCAAAAACCTGAAGCGCTGCATTTTGGGTTTAAAGCAAATGCTCAGCACAAATTTGTTGCCTTGCGAGAACCTACAACCAGTAATTTTTTACCAAACGCTACATATGAACTGAAAGACAGCCATTGGTCAGATGCTGGTTTGGGTGTATTGAAGATGGGTGAGTTATCTAAAGGTATGCAAGAAGCTGTCAATAGTAAAAATCCTCCTTTCACTGCGCTAGAGTTGGCGGTAGAACTACTTGAAGGAAGTTGCATTGTTCAGTTTGGTGTTGAGAAAACATAAAACTCTTCAGAGCTTAACAACTCGCTTCAGGTCGGGATTGGGAATATCATTAACTGATGTTACAGAAAACTTACCGCTCGGAGCAGGTCGCCAGCGCTCAGAATCGCCCTTTGACTCTCATCTGAGGTTGAGGACTCTTAATTAACCCAGGAGGAACCCTGCTCAATGGTACTTAATGGTTGTATTGCACGGAGAAATACAGACCATTTTCTTGCCCTGTTCCATCTTGTGAATCTACCGACACTAAAGGAATTCCCCAGTCCAAGCGAGCGGTAAAATCACCCTGTTGCCACTGCAAACCCAGACCAACAGATGCCAGAGAGTTGGGACTGGGATTCGCTCCTCCAGAACTATTCCAGACCATACCCCAATCAACAAAGGGAACAACCTGTATCACCCCTTTTTCCCTGAAAACACGCAGGACAGGGAGCTGCACCTCTGCCGAAGCTTTAATCCCATTATCGGTGAGAAGGAAATCTTGTGAGTAACCCCGCACACTGCCCTTTCCTCCCAGCGCGAACTGCTCCAAAGGCACCAACGCCCCGTCTGCCAGTTGAGCATTGGCACGCAATAGCAACACTGTATCCTTAGCTAAAAAGCGCGACCACTGCGCCTGACCCTGCCAGGAAAAAAAGTGGTTACTGAGAACAACTTGATTCACCTCAGCGTTCGGTTCATTAGTAGTGGAACCAAAGGTATTGAGTCCAAAGCTAAATTGAGAACGAAGCTCAATCACCTCTTGTGCGTTCTCCCTTTTCCATTCCATCAAAAACCGCAGTGCCAAAGTGCGCGTCAGCCCATTATCATCAGACCATGAAGAGAAAGGGAAAGGAACCTTTGACAAGGTAGTCGAACTTTCTCCTAAAAAAGCGGTTAGACCGAGAGCCAATTCCTCATGAGTTGGCTGCTGCTCCTTAAAGCGATCGCTTTCCCCCAAAAAGCTTCTCCTTACTGGTTGGCGCAGCGTCAATTCGTAAGAGCGCGACGCTAATTCATAGCCTGAACTATTCCCAGCCTCCTGTATGTTTTCAGAGGGAGACTCGCTCGCATAAGTCTCACTTTGAGAGTAGGCAAAACTAAGAGTCCCATCGCGAGCATTGAGGGGCAAGGTGTAGCTGATATCCCAGTCATTTGTTACCTCGGTATGGGTATAGCCCACACTCAAACCATCTCCCATCCCCAGCAAGTTCGCTTCACTAAACACAACTTTTTGTTGGAAGGTTGGCAAACGAGAAAAAAGACTAGTATCGAAGCTGAGTGAAGTACTGAAAGATTGTGCCGCACCGGACTTCTTTTCCTCCTGAAAAGCCGGGGATAATTTCTCATCAATCCTGTCTAACTCCCCTGAAATCAATCGGATTTGGACGACCCCTTTTCCTTGCTGTTGGGTTAATTTCGGGATACAAACAATGGCATGAGAAGTGATGAAGCCACGAGCAACATAATATTTGGTGATAAGAGTTGCAACCGAAAGTAACTGTGCAGGAGAGAGAGGTTTGTTGAGATAGTCACGAGTGAAGTTCTTCAATTCTTCATCCGTCTTGGCTAGATGATTGATAACGAACTCGAACCGGGAAACAGTGATAGTGTCTGGACTATTTTCAAGCTCTCCTGCTGAATTTGTCTCAAAGCACAGAGAGTCTTGTGGTGTACTCTCCACTGATGAGGAATGCAAGGAAGTTGTTTTAGAAACAGAGGAATATAAGGAAGTAAGTTGTCTTTCATCCTGTGGTAGCCCAGGTGCTGGAGACTCATCACTTCGATGGAGAAACTCATATGACTCTCCGCGTCTGGGCGTCTCCCCATCGAAGCGTCCTCTTCGGTTAGCCGTCGCAGTGTCGAGGCTTCCTCCTTGATTAGGGAACGCTTCTGGGGGAGTAGGGGTTGGCAGTGGAGACGGTTGTGATGTCAGTGGGAGGCGAGTGAGCGGTTTCTGAAGAGTTGGAGGGTCAGGTTGAGGAGCAGGTAATGAGTCGAGGGGGCTTGCCTGTGCCGAATCAGCCGCGATACCGCTAGTCAATACAATCGGACTCAACTGGAACACACACCAGACACGGTTGCGCCAACGGAAATTTCTAGGGTGCATGTCGGACAGACATATTGAACCGAAGGGTAAAGATGACTATTAGAGTCACGCATCAAAAACAAGTACACAGAGACAAAAGCTCTTGGATGTCTCTTTATTGATTGGCTGACAAAACTCCGAAAACGCAAGGTTCTATTGGCGCTTGAAGTACCTTGGGACTGTGAAAAAGCCGCAGCCCCATCTATTAACTATTCGCAACGTTATCTGTTGAATCCGGATAGTTCGGACAATGGAGCTTACATCCCCAATTATGGGGAACGCGGGCGGCGGTCGCCTTTAGCCTTGCGTTGGTAAAGTCCCCGACCTGCCAGTTCATCTTGGTATAAGAAAGTCAGTTCCTTTAATGCTTTCCCAGCAATGCCTTCTCCTCCACTGAAAGTGCATCGGGATGCAGAGGGATGACTCCGCTTTCCAATACAAAGTAGATGGATTGGCATCTAGGGAGATTATGCCGTTCTAGCAACGGTACTGATGGCAGGTTAAGTGGGATGGTAACTGTGTTCACTGCTCTGCTTGGCTTTCTGATTTTGATTCGGGTAAAGAGCGGATAAGCTCTCGAAGTATCTCTGTTTTGCTTCTTTTGACCTGGTTGCAGTAAGACTCCAGATGCTGAAACTCTTCTTCGGTCAGACGAAAGGTCATTTTCTTTTCGAGCGAAACGGAGTGCCTTGAATTCATTTTACTTATAGGACTGGCATTATGCCATACAATAAGGGCAGTTTTTATATGGCAAGTATATGGCTTCTTGCTGTAACAAATACGGAGCTTAAAGGCTCCTCGCTCAAAAAAGCTAAAAGGCAGACCCAGTGCTTTGACCGGCGGGGGTCTGCCAATGGCTCTTCCTATCAAAGAAAAACCATACCTATCATGACAAATTCCACCGATTCAGGCACTCCAAAGTGCCGTACCACAGCCTATCAAGACGGATACCAGCAAGCCCTATCCGACTTTGGCATCACCGAACTACTCGAAACGCTGAGTAATTTTAAAGATGCTGACTTCGATGCCCACTCACTCCACCTAGAGCCAGAAGAACTCGACTCCTTAGCGGCAATACTCATTGGTCAGCTAACGGCTAGCCTCAACGGAAAGCTCGTTAGTGGTTATTTGAACGCTCACCGTTACGGCAACGCCGATGTTTTCTCTCGTCCCATTACCCTAGAGTTTCCCCAGTCAGCTTCCTTACCATCTGACTTTCCCAATAGCACCCCAAAACCCCGCTTTGAGTTCGGAGTAATGGTGGTAATTGTTAGCCCTAGTGGTTCTGAATGGGGGATAGTGATTGGGCGCTTCTACAGCTACGCCCCTCACCGCTGCTGTTGGATGTGGCGTTACATCCTGTGGCTCGACTCAGCGAGTTCAAGTGCTGCTTGGGTCGTTGCCGCCACCGCTTGGGAAGAGGACTTGCGAGCTAAAGGGGAAAAACGATGAGAAATCCCCACCCCATTGGCGATCGCGAACTGCGGCTTATCGAGCTTTTTTGCAACTGCCGACTGGAAATGACCCCTAGGCAATTTTACGAGAAATGGGGAGTGACCTACGAGCAAATAGCCCAGCTATGCCGATGTGACATCACGACGGTTAATCGCTGGTTTCAACGAGGACGCCACTACCAACCCCCCAGGCATTACCACAAGTGGTATCTAGCGCTGGCGGATGTCTTTTTGGAGTGCTATGAAGACATCCCCCAGACACTTTTAAATCGCCTCTGTCTCGGTCGGTAGGAAAAATCCTTCGGATGTCAATAGGAAAACTCCATATTTTCGCTAGGCACTCCCCATTAAGGTAAAAACAAGTCCATCAGCATGGCTGTGACGGTTTCCGTCACCTTTTAAGTCAAAGCCCGAATTAAGTTCAACGATGCCTATGGAACAGTGAGTGTGAAAAACGTATCAACTTCCACTTGATTACAAGCACATTGATAGGCGAACTGCTTACAGCAGCGCTTGCGCTATCGCTCTTGTCACGAGTTTATCAAAGCGTTAGCGCTCTTCGGCTCCGCTGGAGCTTCGCCTTCCCTCAACACCAAAAGCGCTTAAATCCCCTCGAACCTGCGCTCACCCCGATTTACTCATCACACCCAAAATACCGATGAAGCATAGCGATTGGCTTCGCCTTTGTTCTGAAGGCGAACAGATTTGTACCGTTTTTCGCCAACAAGGTTATCAGTGCAAGAAACAAACCCGCCGTCTATCCTGGCAGCTTTGCAAAGAGGATCAGGACGATTACAGTCTGACTTGGCTACCTGCCCCAGTGGGCGATTGGAGCTTGATACCGAATAACAACAGCCCAGTACGGGAGCAGATGTGGGCGATTGTCCAAAAGGCTCTTGCACCCAAACTAGGGCAAGCCACGACCGATCAACAGGTGCAACAACCCGAAGATTATTCTCGTCCTTGGGCAATCGTCCGGCTGTTACCCGACCTGCGGCGTTACACGGTAGCCCGTTTTTTTAATCGCCAAGATGCAGAAGACCATCGTCGGTTTTTACATCGGTATATGCCAGCATCTGAGTTTCAGGTGGTTTTTGATGTGCCCAACTCCAGAGAATCTGATGAGCCAACCTGACACACAAGGCAACAGGCATACCGTTAACCCAGTTAGAAATATATCCCGGCGGTCAGGGGGTTTCCGGTTTAGCAGTACTATTTAGAACAGCCCTTCTAAATACTGGCAATGCCTTGGTTACTCGCCACCGGGATAAAAGTCCGGAAAATCTAAAGCTTTCAGAACCCGTACCTCTCAACCGTCACCCAGCAGCGGTCTACCTCTCGAATTTGGCGCAAGGGTCTAGACCAACCATGAAACAGACCTTGGATGCGATCGCCTCTCTGTTGACCTCCGGCGAATGCGACCATTTGAGCCTGGACTGGTCTAAGCTTCGCTATCACCATACCTCCAGTGTGCGGTCAGTTTTAATGCAACGGTATGCGCCCGCAACAGCGAATAAAATGTTGTCCGCTCTTAAGCGGGTTCTCAAGGAAGCTTACCGTCTGGATTTGCTCGGTGCCGACGATTACACAAAAGCTGTGGATTTACCTCGAATCAGTGAGTCCAGAAAACTCAAGGGGAGAGCGCTTAAACCTGGTGAAATATCAGCCCTGATGCAAACTTGCATGAATTCTGATGCACCCATTGACGTGAGGGATGCGGCGCTGATTGCTATCTTGCGGGGAACCGGAATCCGACGAGCAGAACTGTGTCACCTGAATCTTGAGGATTTTGAGCCGAATAGCGGGGCTTTGCAAGTTCGCCAAGGGAAGGGTCAAAAAGACCGGATAGTTTACTTACCTCAGGAGGCGATCACCTTCGTAGAGCGGTGGATTGCCGTTCGGGGTCATCAACCCGGTCCACTCTTACTGCCCATCCGCAGCAGTGGGACGTTGCAGTGGAGGCAGATTACACCGGATGCCGTACTCAAAATTGTGCAGCGTCGGGGTCAGATGGCAGGGATAGAGTCCTTCTCCCCCCACGATTTTCGCCGTACCTTCTGTTCAGACCTCCTCGATGCCGGAGTGGATATCGCCACCGTGCAAAAACTCGCTGGTCATGCCTCGCCAGTTACCACCGCTAAGTACGACCGACGGGGGGAGGAGACAAAACGCGCCGCCGTGCAAAAGCTGTCTTTCAGCCACCCTTCTCCCCACAAATCTTGATGATTTACGCATAGCGATTTTAGCTCGAGGGACTTTACACAGTCTCATACACTCTCTGTGTATCGCTGTTGTCAGGGGAGGAGCTAGTCACGATATGCTCTGCTTTTATACCCGCCGCAATCAGCGCTTGGCTTAGACCTTCCTCGAAATTATCCTCTTCAATCACGACTTGATTATCGACTAAACGAGCATGAAACAGAATCGTGTCGATCCAGCGCTGCTTATCCCAGCCTGTAGCCAGAACTAGAAAGTGACCAGAATCAACATCGCAGACGGGGTAAAGCTGGATCGCCTGTAAACGGGGTTGGGCGCGAGTTGCCTCTTGCAGGGTTTTTTTGAGGATGTCTGCATAGCTTAGTGAGTTATCCATTGGAGAATCGTCTCTTGACTGGGTTCGTAAACTAATAAGTTGATTTTATTGCGCTGGACGGCTAACTGAAAAATCGGTTTTTGAAAGTGCTTAATGTAGATCGCTTGGCTCACGGCTAAAAACAACTGACGCTCCGGTTCTTGTTCTTCCAATGCCCATTGGTAAAGCTGAAGCTGTCCCATCGTTTTTTCGAGTTCGCTGATGACTGAGGGCGAATCGAAGTCTTTGATTTCAACGGCGATTTTATGCCCTTCTTTTTCCGCTGTGAAAAACTTTTCGGCTCCTAAGTCGGCTTTCAACAGTGTCTGCTCTAATACTAAAACTAAAGGATCGTCCGTAATTGTCCACCCGTCTTTTTCGAGGGTGCGACACAGGGAGAAATGTAAATTATCGCGTCTAGACATTCGACCTTCAAGAATTTAGGTGTAGATGGAGTAGTAGCTGAAGTCAGCTAGCGCTGCGCTCGGAACAATTGCTAGTCCAAGTTCTTTCGGCTCCAGTTTATGCAGTCCGCCCCCGTACACTCTCCCCTCACTCATTAGTGTCTCATCCGAAATTTGATTGAGAGCCTGCCACACCTGTTTGAGCCGTTCTGGCTTGTGAGAGAGTGCCTTCTCTAATGCAGGTTTAGGATATAACATCAAGTAAACATTAGTTGCCGTTGCTCTTGAGTGGTTCAGGATAAATCGGAAGGGTTTGCCTCTACTCGTGTTCTGACGACCCATATAGGTACACAGGAAGGGGGAGGGAGGACGGTTTTCCTGCGAGTACCAGGGGGAGCGATGTCTGCACAGGTAGCGATTATTAATCCCTGTCTCTACTCCTAGCTGAAGATAATTCCAAAGGTTGGGATACTTGGCTTTCACTTCATCTTCTGGCAAATAGCACGTCAATAGGAATAACTGACGTTCTCTTAAGGGATTGCCAACGCGATCGGATTCAATCTCATCAACAGTTAAATACCTCGGACTAGGCAGAACTTCCGGATGCTGACGCAGCAGAGCCGGGGTGATGTCGGTCAGATTGGCTGTCCAGGTTAATGCTGACTCGACTTGTTGAGTTGTAGCAAGGCGAGTCTCGCGGTAGGCGGTGGGAGCAAACTGCATGAACCAGTTGTTGTAAAAGTCTACCGACTGGGCAATATCTGGCTTCCACAAGTGGGGTTTGTCGGCATTGACTGGCACGGCATCTCCTGTTGCTGATTTATTGCCGAGCTGCTATTCCATAGACATCTGGCAAGTACTTCGGCGATTGATTTTATCAGAGCGTAACCTCGAAGGCGTGAGCAAATCAGCTCGTTGAGCAATTTTCATGAATCATGATTCTGTAATCCTTAAATATGAATCCTTATTCAAGACTAATTAATCATGATTCTTTATTCTCAGATTCCTGAATGTCGGCTATGCTAAACCTGTGAAGGGTGAATTCTAAAATGCTTACAATCGCGATCGCGTCCCAGAAAGGGGGCGTTGGGAAAACTTGTACCTGTGTCAATTTATGTTCAGGGTTACAACAGCAAAAAATCAAAGTAGTGCTGGTAGACATGGATGCTCAAGGCTCCGCTACCTATGCCTTGGGATTAGTACCTGGAAAACAACCGGGGTTTGACCGCTGGTTGGAAGGAGAAGAGGTTTTACGCACCGATACCGCTGTGCCCTTAATTCCTGGTGGAACGGATACTGCTTATGTAAAGTGGGATTCCCCAGAGATTTTACGCAAAGCCATTAGCAAACTAGATTGCGACCTGGTGCTGCTGGATTGTCCTCCCTCCCTCGTCCCTGCTACAGTTGCCGCACTTGTAGTAGCGGATCGAGTTCTCGTGCCAGTGTTGGCAGACCCCCTGGTACTAGTGGGGTTGGCTCAAGTACTCGACACCCTTAAAGATGTCAATCCAGACGTACCCGTTGATGTTTTGCGTAGCCGACACAAACCAGCATTGAACATGACAGTGGAAGCTGACTCGGTGCTGGTCAGTGACAACCGATTCAATCTCCTACGAATCTGCATTCCGGAAAACGTTGCGATCGCGGAATCTGCTGGACACGGGCAATCAATATTTGAATATGCTCCCAAAAGTAAAGGAGCAAGTGCATTTAAAGCATTAGCTGGTGAAGTGATGAAGGAATGGGGGTTGAAGAAACATGGCAGAAAGTAAAAATCGCATGGGGCAGCGCAATCCACTGCAACTGTTCAACGACTCCCAAAAAGAGTCCATTGCTCCCGAACCATGCGACGAAGCTCCTCAAGAAGATTCAGGAATCTGGAAAACTGATTCAGTAATCAAGATTCATGAATCAGAAAAAAATAATCAGGAATCGGGAATCAGGAATCAGGAATCAGGAAAAGCTGAGCAAGAATCAGAAGATACCAAGGCAACTCCCCTGTATCCCTTATCAGCGAGGATACCAGAGCCATTGAACGATACCTTGGATGATGCCGTGAAACAGACCCGCCGTTCTATGGGGCGTAAGATTCGTAAGGAAGTCCTGGTATCGCTAGCGATAGAAACAATGTTGCAACGTGTCGAGGCCGCTGGGGGGTGGAGAGCGATCGCATCCGAGGAAGAACTACGGGAGTTGCTGGGGTTGCAGAACGAGTGACCCAGCTCCCGCAGCAACCGATACTAAATGTGGAATAGGCTGCCAATCGGATAGCAAAAGTGGCAGCAGTAGCCTGCTCGATCTCTCAACATAAAACTGCACCCACCAGTTACCGTGAAAGCATCTGTACCAAGCGCTGCCGTTCAACTGGTGTCAATTTCTGTAACTGACGAGCCAGTGTAACTGGGTCAGGAGTTGAAGGAGTTTGCAGCTTGTCGGATTGAAGGGTCTCAAACAACAGTTCCTCTATGGCCTCCTCTATGGGTCGTCGTTTTTCCTCCGGCGTACATCGCTCATACATTTTTTTCAGAGTTTCGAGCTTGTGACCCATCGCATAGGCCAGTGATTCTTTTTGTTGATCAGTCAGACCCACCTGGAAAGCCCAGGTCGCCCAGACAGAACGCATCGTATGGGGTGAGATATATTTACCAGTTAATCGATGCGCCGCAGATGTAACTAATCCCCAAAATTCTGATTTGTTAAGCGGCATTCCAGCAATTGGCTGTATGAACAAATATCCCCATGACCAAAATTCCGACTCGGTTTTGTTTTGAAGGCAGCAGACATCGTTAGGGTTGAACTCCGCACGGCCTAGAGTTATCCATCGTCCGCGACAGCCGTTAAGTTCGGGCTGCCACCAGTCATAGATTTGCTGCTTGTTACGCCCCCCCGGTATCCACCAACCGTATAAATAGCGTTCAATGTGATCATAAACGCAGGTACCATCAGCGAATGGACGGTTAGGAACCACAATTGACTGAGGGCTATGTATTTTCAGAGTTTTGTAATCTTGAATATCTAAAACCCAAAGTCCATTTTTGTAAAACTTGCCCTTGTGAATATAAGTTTTGTAAAGATAGTTGTCTTTAACACTATTGTCATAGCGCTTTTCGCGTTTTTCATCTGGAGGTAAGGGGTGATATAGACCGTCGAGAGGGACTTCTTTAGGTCGTTCGATTGGGCAAGACAAAGAAATCTTTAAACTTCTAGACTCCGCCTGACGCCTAGCTGGCATATCTGCTAAAAAGCTCCAGGCTAGATACCGTTGAAAAGAAATGGCGATCGCGCTACCACCTCGTAGCCTTCTATGATTATTTTTAAATCGGCATTCCAAACGTAACGGTTCCAAAACTTGCTCGCGGACTGTCGTCAGAACAGTTTTCCCCTCAATTGCATTGGGCCATTTCTCTTCCTGATTGGTGACGTACCGTTTGTGACGCTCCCACTCACCAACTTCCTCACTGGCCTCGCGACTATACTTACCGATCACTTTCAGAACAGGAATATCGGCGTAGTCACCTACCTCCTCAACTTCTGTGTGATAGAGAAATTTTCCCAGAGCTGAAAGGGCAGTCAAGCGGGAAACTTTAGTTCTAGGACTTTGAGAACCAACAGTTTGTCTGAGAAACTTCAGGTAATCACAAAACCAAGTTTCAAACTCTCGCTGCTTTTCTTTCCAAAGCTTTTGTTGTTTTTTATTGCTAAGTTTTGCTAACTCCTGCTTTGTGAGCTTTGGAATCAGTAGACTCAAGCTCAATTGTTCCGAGGGTATCCTCTTATATCGATAGAACCAGCCCAGCAGAAGGCGTATTGCACTTAAGTAATTATCAGCACCGGAATGGGTGAGTGAGTTAGTCACTCGACCTGGCCACTCCGGTTTTGTGAGAAATTGGTAGAACTGTTCCAGTTCGGCTTGTAGATTAGAACTTGTTTCTCGCGGCTGTAGTGTGTAAGGAAAAGACTTGCCTCTACGACGGCTAAGCTGTTGCTTCTCAAAGACTTCTGTGTTTGAAATTCGCGGACAACATTGGTCTTGTATGTTGGCAGAGTGCAACTGTTTCCCTAACCACCAAGGTTGCTGTTCACACCAATTCAATAGCTGATTAAGTCGCGTTCCGTAAACTTTTTGACTTTTTTGCGACCGATTGAGAAGCTTAAACCCCTGCCGCTGAGCCATACGGGCATCTAGGAGTTTCTCTAATTTTTGAGTTTTCATAAACTCCTTAGCCGCCAGCGTTTCAGCGCTTGACATCTTGCCACTACCAATCATCTCTTGATAGCCCAAGCCTAGCAGCAGAGGTCGCACAATGGCTGAGCGGGTTTCATTGAGAATATTTTTAGCTCTTTTGCTATCATGTATTGCTTCAATGTGCTTCTCGTACAGGTAATATACATCGAGCAAGTTTTTGGGTTTATCCATAACCATGTTTTGAAGAGTGTGATTTTGCAAATGCTTAGTGTGGTATTTAGGCGGTCAATGAATAGACGAGTACTAAACGGTCTCAAGGACACTCGCTCAAAGCCGCGATTAGGTACTCAAGGACATTCGTTCACTGTGACTGAATTAGAGAATTAATAAGGGAATTTTGTAGTCAGGCATCCTAATGAATAGTCCCTCAAACAGCACTGTAAGAATTTTGCTATCCTTAGCTGAAGTCATTGAGTCAGTAACAGCACCAGCGGCTGAAAGTCAGCTTCGGGCAATTGAAGCAACTCACTAGCCAGTTTTTCCAGATCAGTTGTTGAAGAAGGCTTCGGCTTCTCTAGCTCAAGCGTATTGAACAATAGTTCATCAATTGCTTCTTCAATGGGTCGCCGTTTCTCATCTGGCGTACATTGCTCATACATTTCCAAGAGGGTTTTGACATCGTGACCCATTGCGTAGGCTAAGGATTCTCTTTGTTGGTCAGTCAGACCCACCTGATAGGCCCAAGTCGCCCATATATAACGCAAAGTGTGTGGTGTAAGCCGCTTGCCAGTTAACCGATGAGCGGCAACAGTAACTAAGTCTTTAAAGTTTGATGAACTGTAGGGCAGCCCAACTATAGGTTTGACAAAGAAATATCCCCATGACCAAAAGTCGGATTGAGTTCGATTGCTGATGTAGCAAGCATCACCACAGTTGAAGGAAGCACGACCCGCCGTAACCCATTGTCCTCGTTGACCTTTCAAATGCGTTGACCACCAGTCATAGAGAAGCTGATGAGTACCAACTCCTGGCATCCACCAACCGTATAAATAGCGTTCAATATGGTCATACAAACAGCTACCATCTGCAAATCGACGGTTGGGAATTACAATTGGCTGCGAACCATAGGTTTTGAAGGTTTTGTAATCTTGAATATCTAGAACCCAGGCTCCATCCGGGTAATTGGAGTTTTTGTAGGTATACGTCTTGTAGAGGTAGTTGTCTTCAAGGCTGCCGTCATAACGCTTCGACCGCACCTCAGCAGGTGGTAAGGGATGATATAGACCATCAGATGGAACATCCGCTGGGCGTTCGATGGGACAACAAAGAGCGATTCTCGTGCTTCTGTACTCCTCCTGTCGTCTAGCAGGCATATCAGCTAGAAAACTCCAAACTAAGTAGCGCTGAAGACTCATAGCAATGGTAAGATTCTCGCGTATATGCCAGTTGTCGTACTTAAACCGACATTCCAGGCGCAGTGGCTCCAAAATCTGATGCCGCACTGTGGTCAGCACGGTTTTCCCCTCAATGACCTCCGGCCATTTTTTTTCTGGATTGACTACATAGCGTTTTTGACGCTCCCACTCTTTGATTTCCTTACGGACAGCGCAACTGTATTTGTTGACAACTTTAATAACGGGAATATTGGCGTAGTCATTAATATTGACAACTTCTTCGTAATATTGGAATTTGGCTAGGGCAGAGAGGGTATTCATTTTAAATTTTTTAGTTCTTGGGCTAAAAGCCTTCATGCTCTCTCTCAAGAACTTGAAATAATTACAAATCCAGGTCTCAACTGCCAATTTATTCTGTGACCAGAGTTCTTTCTGTTGCACCTCACTCAAGTCTTCTAGCTCTTCATCTGTAATCTTTGGAATGAGTAAATTCAGACTCAGTAGCTCAAGCGGAATGTTTTGCTCGTGATAAAACCAGCCCAGCAGAAGGTGTACCTCTTCTAAGTAGATAGTAGCCGATGAATCTGTAATAGGCTTGCTCAGGCGACTTGGCCACTCCGGCTCAGTGAGAAACCTATAGAACTTTTTAAGTTCCGCTTGTAGGGATTCTGAAATTTCTTTTGGTTGCAATTTGTAAGTAGAATACTGCGACCTACGCTCAGTAAGGCGATTACTGCTAACCTTACCGTTCCCCTTTCGTATCCTTGGACAGTATTGATTCCGCCTTCTGGAACCACTAGGCACATCTCCTGGCCACCAAAACTGCTCTTGGCTCCAAGCTAGTAGTTGCTCAAATCTACCCCGATAAGTGTTTTGTGAAGCTGTTGACGCTTTAAGCTTCTCAAAACCTTTTTGTAGCGCCTTATGGGCATTTAGGAGTTGATTCATTTTTTGAGTTTGCATAAACTCCTTCGCAGCTTCTACCTCAGCCCTCGTCATCTTCCTGCCACTAGGCTTTTTTTCATAGCCCAAACCAGAAAGCAGAAAGCGCATGATAGCTGATTGAGTTTCACTGAGAATGTTCTTGGCTGTCTTACTATCTTTTGTTGCTTTTATGAATTCGTTGTACAGCTTGTACACATCCAGTAAATTTTTTGGCTCATGCATAATAAATCTCTACTATTCCTTAATTTCGAGAAAGCCAAGGGGAGACCAACGGAGAAAGCGCTTCCCTATCAAACTCTATTGAATAGAGTACAAGTATACTAATTATTATGTAAAGAGTAATTCTACCTAATAAACGGCGGCTATCACTACCCTTTTGCAATCAAACTAAAAAGCCATAAAAGCCTTACTGGAAGCTAATTTATGCTTGTATTTTTCTATTTAGATTAATAAATAATTTGGATTGATTTAATAAATATCAGTGGCTCTTGGGAGAGTAAACACTGAAACCTAAGCTCTATCTAGGATAGCGACCATAGCGGCTCGACCAAAAGTAAAATTTGTGGACACCTTTGGTGAAAGTTATAAAAATCTCTTTCAATAAGTGAAAAGCTTTGCGAAATTGAGTGGAGTATGGGCTAAAGCAAAATAAAAATGAGTTAGGTTAGGCGAATTTTCGTCTGACTGAATATGACCATTTCGCCTTTCTCTATAACCCAGTAGAAGTGGTAGTTACTCACAAGAAAGAAGATGGCACAAGAGTAGAAATTGAGGTAGCTCCGAAAGCGATTCACCTAACCTATGGATATTCTCGTGACCATAGAAGTGACCTCAAACAATTCGTGATGAATCTGATTTTTGGTGGAGCGGAATGTGGGCTATAACTTTCTAAACAGGTATGTTATTTGTATGCAATTCTTCACCCTCTCCACATTCTCGATTCGGGTACTGCTAGGGCTTGCACGTCGTCATTTTCTAGTCAAAAAAGTGGTTGGAAAGCTTTAAACTCAATCAACTTACTTGCACAACTTCGTTGTCACCAGCTCTCCAGCGGCGTGCGATCGCAATCAACAACTCAGGAATCTCGTCTTCAGAAATGTCCTTAAACTCACCCTTGCTTACACCCAGCTTTATTGGTTCCCCGGCTAGGAGCGAACAGAAATACTTGCGTGACCCCGGAGCAATCGTCTGCATCGCTTGAAGAAGGCTATCGAGCATGTCATCGGTTACGCCTTTCTTACCGTGCCTAAACTGCGACACGAGACTCTCGCTAGCCTGGGCTTCCTGAGCTAAGGCTCTACCACTAATTTTGTACCGCTTCAGAGTCTCGTTAAAGGCTTCGTGGATCAGCATTTAAAACCAAGGTAATACTTCACTTTAAGTGAATTTGGCTGTACCATAAGTAAAGTGTTTTCCCAACCCGGAGACACCGAATTTGAAATTAAGCAACCGCGTTTAGCGATACGAAGCTCCGTTATTGGTAAGAAAAAGTATGGTGCTACTACTTAACTTTAGCAAATTCAGGGAAATAGCCAATACCTATACACAATTTAGGCATGAAACGGCAAGAGGAGAAGGTTAAAAATGTTCACTACACCTCAGCCCCAAGCTCCTCAGAC